>NZ_JBDMZG010000176.1:0-45825 GCF_039769035.1 Pacificibacter sp. | reverse complement strand
CCTGCGTCGTAACGGCTCTAAGTGGTGTGACGAAGAGTATAGCGAACGCGCAGCTGCGCAACGCGCCCTTATCAATCCAGAAGAACGCGTCGAGGCGGTTCACGCGCTTCAGCAAGAGTTTGTCGAAGAAATGCCATTCTTCCCAGTCATCAACCGGATCAACGGGATTGTCTATAACTCAGACAAATGGGCCAACGTTACGAGCCCCGAACCTGTTGCTGCGCACGAAGAATTGGTTAACCCATGGCTTCAGGCGACACCGCTTACAGAGGACCGCTGGCTCGATTGGGCCTATTTCGAGGATGTAAGTACTTACAATCCTTTGGCCGAGGAAAGCGCGGTCGGTTGGATGCGTTTCATCTATGACACTTTTGCTAAGAACAACTCGGACGGGCAAACTGTTCCTTGGGCTGCGGCAAGCTGGGAGTGGACGAATGACACGACTGTGGACGTCAAACTCCGCGAAGGCATGACTTTCCATGATGGTGAAGCTGTGACGGCTGAGGATGCTGTATATACGATCAACACCATTGTTGACCTACAGCCACCGGCGGTATCGTCTCGGACCTCAAACATCGTCAACGCTGAGAAAGTCGACGACCTGACGTTCCGGATCAATCTAGAAAAACCAGATGCAGCCTTTGAAATGACTGTGCTGACTTATATGTTTATTTTGCCTGAACATATTTGGTCTGCGCATGACGGCGATCTTCTGGAATGGGATGTTGTGGCAGACAAAGCCGTGATCGGAAGCGGCCCGTTTAGTTTCCAAACATGGCGTCCAAATGAAGTGCACGAACTTGCGACGTTTGCTGACCACTGGGAAGCTGCTGATTACGATGGTATCCGCCGCCTCGCTCTTGGTCAGGCCGATGCAATTCGCGCCGCCATGTCAGATGGCACAGGTGACATCGCGACGACCGTATTGCCGGTGGCCTCTATGTCCGACTTGGCCGCACAAGAAGACAGCATCGAGTTCATCGAAGTGCCATCCCACGGTACGCTTTACGTCTGGGGCAATAACGAAAGTGGTCCGTTCAGTGACCGTGCGTTCCGCCGCGCGATCCGGACCGCCAGCGATAAGAACCGCGTCATGATTGAAGGGTGGCAAGGGTTTGCCGTGCCGGCTGCCGAGGGTCCTGTGCCAAGCGCTCTTGGTCGGTGGTATAATTCAGAGATCGAAGCAATCGACTTTGATATCCAAGCCGCGAGATCAATCTTGGAGGAAGCCGGTTACGGCTGGGATGCACAAGGCAATCTCCACTTTCCGGTAAACTAAGACCTCAACAAAACTGTATGGGCTGTCCCCCCTTTTCGTGGGGGGACAGTACCACTTTCTTTTACGTAACACGAACTTTGGGAAGCGATTATGCGCGCTTACATCATCCGCAGACTAATCCAATCGATATTGGTTATTTTCGCGGTCACTACGATTATGTTTTTCATGTTTCGGATCGTTCCAGCCGACCCAACCGCAATGATGGTTGAGCGGGGAATGTCGGAAGAAGCCCGCCAAGCCCTCTTGGAGCGTTGGGGGCTGACAGGCTCTCTTTGGGATCAATATTTGCGTTATATTGGCGGCCTCGTAGTCGGCGATTTCGGGGACAGTTTCTTCTATCGCCAACCGGTATGGGACGTCCTTGTGCCACGCATTGTGAACTCCTTGTGGATCGCTTTGCCCGGGTTGTTACTTGGGGCGCTGATCGGTTCGGGCTTGGGCATGATTGTGGGCTGGTCTCGCCGAGGTGGGGTCATCGAACGGTCTGGCGTCCTTGGTGCGACGATCATCCGCGGCACACCAAGCTTCATTTTGGGGATTGCTCTCTTGGCGATTTTCTCAAGCTGGCTCGGCTGGCTGCCTGGCTTTGGTATGGGGGATTCTCATGGCAAAGAAGGGTGGGCGCGCTTCTTGCAGGTCGAATTCTTCATCCATCTCATTTTGCCCGTTTTGGCCGTCATCATCTATTTTCTGCCCGAGAACCTGCTTCTTATGCGTTCCGGTGTCGTCGAGAATAAACACGAGGATTATATTGAACTGGTACGTGCGAAGGGTGTCTCTGAAAAACGTGTTGCTTGGCACGCTGGGCGGAACTCGTTGCTTCCATTGATCACGTGGTTGTTCCCTGCTTTGGCGGAAACAATTGCTGGCATTGTCGTCATCGAAATCGTCTTTAGCTGGCCTGGAATTGGCCGCGAGTTGGTTCTTGCCGTGACACGTCAGGATTTCCCGCTTGCGCAGGCTGCGTTCTTCCTAATGGCGGTGATGATCGTGTTGGCAAATCTTGCCGCTGACCTTGCCTACGGGAAACTCGACCCACGCGTCGTCTATAAATAAGAGCATCTCATGCAAAACTTAACGAAAACAACTTCTTCGCGGCAACGCTATTCATGGTTAACAGGTCCGTTTCAGGCCGTCTTGCGCGACCGGTTTGCCCTCGTAGGATTGATCATTATCGCGATATATGTCCTCATTGCGATCTTCGCGGAATTCATCGCAACACATCCCCCGTTTGAGGCCGCACTGACCGAAACTGGACGGCTCAACCGACTTCAGCCCCCCACAGCTGACCATTGGTTCGGGACCACGACCTTTGGTCACGATGTGTTCTCTCAGTTCATCTTGGGCTTTCGAGTGGCCCTTCTTGTTGGCTTTCTGGGGGCGTTTGCCGTCGGAATTATCTCAACACTTTTCGGTGTAGTCGCAGGCTATTTCGGCGGGATCGTCGACGATGTGCTGATGCGGATCACCGATATTGCATTGTCAATTCCAACGCTTCCCTTTGCCATTGTCGCGGTTGGGCTTCTTGGGCCGAGCATCAACAACACAATTATCGTAATCGTTGTACTTTTCTGGCGAAACGGCGCGCGGATTATCCGGTCTGCGGTGTTGACAGAGCGTGAACGTGTTTACGTCCGTTGGGCCCGCGCGGCTGGCGCATCGCACACGCATGTCATTCTAAAACACATCGTGCCAAACGTGTTCCGCGTCGTGTTTCTCTGGGTGACGATGTCGGTGGCATTCGCCATTCTGACAGAGGCAAGTCTCAGCTTTATCGGCCTTGGAGATCCATCCACGACATCATGGGGTCAAATCCTTAACACAGCCTTTGCAAGCGGCAATCTTCGCACCGCTTGGTGGTGGGTTGTTCCCCCTTCACTTGCTTTGGTGGTGCTCATTTCTGCGCTTTATCTCGTTGGACGCGCATTCGAAGAATATAACAACCCACGTTTGAGAGGCGACAAATGACCAACTCTAAAACGAACCTAGACGCGCGTCTTGAACGCAAACCATCGGTTGAGCTTTCCGTGCGCGATCTTAAGGTGTCTTACCGAACCCGAAACGGATATTTTCATGCCCTTGATGGGATCGACTTTGATCTCCAGCCTGGCAGTGTTCTGGGGCTTGTCGGTGAATCCGGTTGCGGCAAAAGTACGGTCGTTAAGGCACTGATGCGGCTTCTTCCTGAGGGCACAAAGGTCACCGGCGAGGTCAAGCTTGATGGTGATGACCTTCTTGCGATGGGGCAATCTGAACTGCGGGATGTCCGCTGGAACAAAATTTCATTGGTCACACAGAGCGCGATGAACTCGCTTGATCCGGTTGTCTGTATTGGCGATCAGATCGTAGAATCCATCCTTGCTCATGAAAAGGTGAGCAAAGATATCGCATGGGAACGTGCGGAGTCTCTCTTTGAACTTGTGGGCTTGCTGCCGAAACGACTTCACGAATTTCCGCATCAGTTTTCAGGAGGCATGCGCCAACGCGCTGTGATTGCGATGGCGCTGAGCTTGAACGCGGGCCTGTTGCTCGCGGATGAGCCGACGACAGCCTTGGACCCGATCATGCAAGATCAGATTATGGCGAGCATTCGGAAGATCCAAGAAATGCTCAAAAGATCCATGATTTTGGTAACACATGACATCGGGTTGGTGGCTGAAAATTGTGACACCGTTGCGGTGATGTATGCAGGAAAAATCGTCGAGGCAGGTCCTGTTCAAGAGGTTCTGGTTTCGCCTGAGCACCCTTATACGATCGGCTTGCACAACGCCTTTCCTCGGATGCTTGAAGAGGGCCAAGAAAGACCGCCGCTTATCTCGATTGCGGGCAGTCTACCGAACCTTCTTGATCCGCCCAAAGGGTGCCGGTTCCAAAACCGCTGTCCCTTGGCGTCCGAGATATGTTCCGCAGAAGAGCCCACACTGATCCAGAAATCGAACGGCCGTAGGGTCGCCTGTCACCACGTCGACAAGACCGAACAGTTCAGAACAATCGCCAATAAATCCGAAACCTGGGCGATTGGCGCCGGAGACCTCACATGAGAAAGCACAAACTTGGCGACACTGTTGTACAAGCCAAAGATCTTAAGAAACACTTTAACCTGAGCGGTGGTATTATCGCGGCTCTTACGGGTCAGCCGGCGAGAGTGGCGAAGGCGCTTGATGGGATCGATATTTCAATCAGATCAGGCGAAGTCGTTGGCCTGGTCGGAGAGAGTGGATGTGGTAAATCTACACTTGGGATGACGCTTGTTCGGATGCACGAACCAAGCGCAGGCGACATTCAGTTCAAGGGCGAGTCGATCACCGAAATCAAAGGCAACGAGCTAAAGTCCTTTCGATCAAAAGCGCAGATCATCTTTCAAGACCCCTATAGTTCGCTCAACCCGCGTTTGACAATTGGCGAGATTGTCGAAGAACCGCTGAAGATTCATCGCAAAGGCGATCCCGTGTCCCGAAGAGAAAAAGTCCGCGAGGCGCTGACGCATGTGCGTCTGCCCGTCGAAGATTATGAGCACCGCTATCCTGCGGATTTGTCTGGGGGACAACGTCAACGTGTCGCAATTGCACGCGCACTTGTTCTTGATCCGGAATTTATTGTGGCGGATGAACCCGTGTCGATGCTGGACGTTTCTGTGCAGGCTGGCGTTCTGCAGATTCTGGACGAGTTGTCCCAAGACCTTGGGCTCGCGGTGTTGTACATTTCGCATGACATTGCGACGGTTGGATATATCTGCGACAAAATTGCAGTGATGTATCTTGGCCGCGTCGTTGAAATGGGTGCGGTCCAAGACGTGATGCGCCGACCCAAACATCCCTATACTCAAGCCCTTATGCAGGCGATTCCGAATACCGATCCGCTTGTGAATCGCGAACGAGTTGTTCTTGAGGGCGATGTGCCTTCGCCGATCGATACGCCGCGCGGATGCAGGTTCGCGTCTCGCTGCATGCATGTCGATCCGCTATGCGAGGCGCAGGAACCTGATCTTTATCTGGCCGCGGACGATTGTGCCGTGCGGTGTCATTTGTTCGACTTATTGGCTCATCGTCGCCCCAATTCAGAAGGCGAGCAGCTTGCCGTTTAGGGCGGTGGCGAGTTAGGCAAAAGATGCGAATGTTGGTGGGGCAATTTCGAACACGAGATGGTTCGAAATTGCCCCAAAACGTATGTCGAGTGTATCGAGGCCCGCGCGTTAGGAACTCGCTAACCAACTATCAAACGGAATGATTGTAGACCCTGCGTTAGCGTCTCGAGTCCTTTTGAGCGGCATAACTGCTCGGTGTCTTGCCAGTTGCTTTTTTGAACATTTGAGAAAAAGCCGTAAGCGTTTCATACCCAAGGTCACCCGCAATCGTGGTGATTTGTTTCCCTTGGTCTATTTGCAACATAGCAGATGAGATACGAACCTGTTGGCGCCAACTGTTAAAGGACGTCCCGAATTCGGATTGGAAGAGACGAGACAACGTTCGTGTTGAAGCTCCAACCGACTTGGCCCATTCGTCCAGCGTCATCTTGCTGCCAGGATCTTCGATGATTGCTTCACACAGTTTAGAGAGACGTTTGTCGAGATCGGCAGGAAGCGGAAGTTCCCATCGTGACTTGAGAATGCCGTCGAGAACCAATTCTTGAAGCTCCATCCGAACAAGCGACAGAATCTGAGATTTGAACGCAATTGCATCTTGGCTGTCAGCGATATCAAGGCCGCGCAAGATCAATTCTCGCAGCAGAGGATTTACAGAAATGACCTGCTGCTCGGCACTGATTTCGGGGGTTGTTTCGTCATCTCGAAGGTAAACCGTTCGCAGCTCAACATCACTTAGGGCTGTCATTTCATGTTCGATTTCCTTCGGCATCCATAGCCCACGCTGAGGAGGAATGCGCCAGATTTTATCATTTGTGCGCAGTTCCATGATGCCGCTCACCGCATAAATCAACTGTCCTGTTGAATGGCTATGGCGTTCAACAGTGTCCCCGCTTTTAAAGCTCATGGCCAGAATTCGAATGTTAGCTAGACTCCATTTGTCGCTATCTTCTAATTGTTGTTTCATGCCAGTGAGCGTCCTGTGTTCCGCGTCCAAATATACGTAAACAATAACAAATTTCACGCGCGGTGGCTAGTGTCCCGTGGAACCAAATGGTCATACCTCCCCTGACTGACGTGGAAATCTGGCCTGAGAACACATTCAAAATTTAGAGAACCACATCAATCCTCTTTGCCCGATATGGGGCAATTTCACCAAAGTCTTGGTGCCCAAATATTGCTTAGAGTTCCTCGAATTCATGGAAATGGCTGAATTGGAATATTTTTTGACTGCGCACTGCAGAGCAAAGATCTGAACCCGATTCTAGGTTCTCCTAGACCTTGCACCGTGCTTTGCAAACGGCTGGTTCTGGTGCTCGGGGGATATTGAGAAATGGGAGATCGAAGATGGAAAATAACACGATTGTCTGGGACAGAGTAAAGAAGTTCACAGAATCAGAAGGCGCGACAACATATTGGCGCCCGTATGGCTATCCCGAAGTCATGTCGGTTGGCGCAAGCGCAATCTCTGGCGCGGAACAGATGCCACGTTGGGAGAGCCCGCCCAGTGCCGCAATCTCTGTCGCGATCAACGGTGCCTTTTACACCAAGGCCGAAAACCCGAACCAAGCCCAATCGGTTGAGGAAATCCTCCAGTCGGCAAATGAATGCGTTGATGCGGGTGCACAGATCATTCACATCCACGTTCGCGACAAAAAAGGTTACAACGTTCTGGACTATGGGCTGTTCAACGAAGTTCTAGGTGAACTGCGCACGGCGCACCCAAAAATCGCGCTCGATGCATGTCTCGTTGCTGTCGATGGTGATGAAGCAGATGAGATGAAACACGTTCTAGACAACCGTCTTGTGAGCGCAGTGCCGATCAACACAACGGCTTTGATTTTGGGCGACAACCTGTTTGTTAAGCCGCCTCATACGATCATTGAAAAGACGCGTCAGGTTATTGATGCGGGCATGACACCTCAGCTTGCGGTGTACACGGATGGTGATATCGACAATGCGCGTCGTCTCCTGATTGACAGTGGTGTCGTAAAGGGCCCTGTGACGTGGTTGCTGCTTGCTGGTCTGCCTGGTTGTACCCCAATGTATAACCCAGAGAGCATGATCAATGGTCTGGTGCGTCAGGTCGATCTCATTCGCCAAGTGGACCCGGATGCGAACATCGTTGTGTGTGCTGGCGGCCGCGCAAGCTTGCACTTGTCAACGCTTGCCCTTCTTATGGGGCTTCATATTCGCGTTGGGATGGAAGACACCGTTTGGAAGTGGCCGCATAGCGATGAGCTGATTCAGTCAAACCTTGAGGTCTTCCAAATCGCAAAGACAATCTGCGAAGGTCTGGGTCGGGATCTTATGACTGGCGCAGAGTTCAATAAAATGTGCAGTGGCAAAGCGTAGGTTCGAATGACCAATAAAACAATGATCAACGGGTTGCTCTGCAACCCGCTAACACCAACTGGCAATGAGCAACCTCCATTTGGCGAGCACAAAGATGGAAGCTGGATCGTCGACCAAGAGATAAATGAGGTTCTCGAGACAGGGCTGAATTTGTCGCAAGTTTTCAGGGACAAACCTGAAAATTACGATGCTATGATCCGTGCTTCCGCATTGACCTCAGCTGAACGCGAAGCCGTTGTATGTGGCGAGCGGCGAATTAATTGGCGCAACTTTGACGCGATGATCACGAGGGTTGCACATACCTTCATTGAGGCTGGCTTGGCTCCTGGCGACAGAGCCGTGGTGCTGCTCGACAATCGGCTGGAATTTTTGGTCGCGATGCTGGCCTGTATCCGTGCCGGTGGTATCGCTATTCCCTTGGGCACGCGTCTTGGTCCGGCAGATATTGATCACATTCTTTCAGACAGCCGGCCAATTCTTGCAATTTCTGCATCAGAATGGAGCAGCAAGTTTCCAAAAACATCTTCTATCAAAAAGCTCTTTCTTATTGATTCAGACGAAGGGCTCTCTGGCATGTTGGAGTCTGTCAAGACGCTCGGACAGGCACCGATTCCCGCCATTGATGGCTCTGATACGGCCGTCATTATCTATACGTCCGGAACGACAGGAAAACCAAAGGGGGCCTGTCTCACGCATTCCAATTTGGTCCACACCTGTCTGCATTATGTCTACGCGCTTGCAATCGACCGTCCAATAAAAAGCGTACTCGCGATCCCGGGCACACATATCGCGGGTTTCGGGCCATTGATTTCCGTGACGCTTGCCTCGGCGGGTACGATTGTTTTGATGCCCAAGTTTTCTCCAAATGATTTGTTGGAACTCATCGAAACCGAGAACGTCACCTATACCGTTCTCGTGCCCGCGATGTATCAGCTTTTGGTGATGAAGTCGGCAGCTGAAAATTATGATCTAAGTTCATGGATCTATGCCATTTACGGCGGATCGGTGATGTCACCTGCTACGATTGAACGGTTTGGCGAACTCATCCCTGGCCTACGTATGGTAAACGCGTATGGGGCAACGGAAACAACCGCTGTTTGTACCATGATGCCTCCACAACTCACCGAACAAAATTCTTCGAGCGTCGGGTTATCTCTCCACTGTGATGAGATCAAAATCGTTGATCAGGACGGGGTTGAACTTGATTACGGTGAAGCCGGAGAAATCTGGGTGCGCGGTCCGAATGTCAGCCCAGGATACTGGAACAACCCGGCTGCGAACAAAGACGCCTACCATCAAGGCTTTTGGAAAACCGGAGATATCGGAACCATCGATGCGGATGGCTTTGTCTATGTGCATGATCGATTGAAAGATATGATCAATCGGGGTGGATTTAAGGTCTTCAGTGCCGAGGTTGAAAACCAACTATTGAGCCATCACGCCATCGAAGATTGTGCCGTTGTCGGTGTTCCGGACCCCATCTTGGGAGAAAAGGCGTTTGCACTGATTTCCACACAGGACGAGACGCTAAACCACGAAGACATTCGTGATTACCTTCTGCGCCGAATTGCCGACTATAAGGTGCCAGATTACTGGGGTATTTCCAGTGCCGCAATTCCCCGCAACGCCAATGGCAAAGTTCAAAAAGCTGACGTGAGATCAATGGCAATGAAAGCGGTTGAGCGGGCGAGAAAATAGAAGAGCGACAAGACACGTGAGCACATGGACCTGCCGTTCCGGCGACCCGCATGTGCTCACTTCGATGCTATCTGTTTTGCAAAGGCGATGTCGTGTCACCATAACTAAATTCGCTCCTAGTTGGCCAATAGACCATCTGCCATCTGTTGATTTGGAGCGGCCATGTAATTGTTGGGACGATAAACTAAAACACGCACTTGAGCATTGGTAGACTTCTGCGGTTGCGCCCTCCCGCAACCAAATTTATCTGCATAAAGACAAAAACTTAGCCACCTTCGGGTGGTTTTTTTGCGTTAAGGCTGCTCGAGGTCGGTGCTGCTACTTTTATGGGGCTGAGGCACGGTGAAAGCTGCGTAGAACAAAGTGCGGCCTCAAGCATGGCTTGCAGATCATAGATCGCGCCGCCTGTGTTCCGTGCTAAGGGCGGAAAGTGTGAATTCGCTGCAGTTGCAAAGCTTGACCTCAATTCAAGAAGAAGCGAACCTTCAACATAAAACACATGTGTGTTGCGCAGCGAAAGTCTGCTTTGCCCCCAAAGCAGCCGGTCGGTTGAAAAGCGTAGTCGACGCACTGAGACAAAGACCACAGAGGTTCTTTTAAGAGAATCCGACAAGGCGGAGATCTGCCAGAAACCGATCGAGTTGAACTCCTTGGTTCATAGGATAAGTTTCGCTCCAAACTCCAAGGCTGAAGTTGGGATCTAGACCCAAGACTTCCATTGCTTCCCATTCAGCCTCATCCGCGCGATCGAGATTAAGCAAAGTCGCGGCTAAATAGAGATGAGACTCTAGGTTTTCTGGGTTTCGGTTTAGCGCTTCGCTGAGATTGATATGTGCCTGCTCGTAGTCACCCAAGAAATAGTACGCTCGGGCAAGAAGAAGAAAGTAGAGGTAGCCTGCACTTGGATTGATCCGCAGCGCTTCACGCAGAAGTGGGATCGTGTCTTCTGGATTTTCACGATATGTCGCAATTCCACCCAGAAGCGCATAGGCATCAGCAAACCCTGGAGAGATTTTTATGGCTCGATTGAGATGCGTCTCGGCCACTGTGTACTGCCTTTGTTGGGTTTGGACGTACCCGATCACCCAATGCTGCTCGGGCAGGTCGGGCGAGATACCGATCGCAGTCTGGGCAAATTTTAGCGCGTTTTCCAACGCTGCTTGGCCGTCATCGTCCCAACCGTTTCGGTATTCCGCAGCATAGCTGAGCGCGAGCCCGCCATAGGCGCGGGCAAAGGCTTCATCAGCTGCGATTGCGGTTCGAAAAAGCTCCCTTGCACGGGAATTTGTTGCAGCGGTGCGAACGAGAAGCTGGCTTTGACCCCTTAAAAAGAAATCATAGGCGGTCACATTTTCAGTGTAACCACGTGCGCGCCGGGACCTTTCCTCTTCAATAATTGAGTAAGAGATTTCGCTCAGCAGGTTTTTTCGTATTTCGTCCTCTATGGCCAACAGTTCGTCGAAGGGCCTGTCGAATTGAAGCGCCTTGAGGACTTCACCGTCGCCTCCATCAAGCAAACGGGCGACAACCCGCAGACGATCGCCGATGTGAGCAATGCTGCCCTGCAAGATGTAGTCCGGAGGAGGGGACAGTGCATCCCCGCTTTCGAGCACCTGTCGGACGGCAAACTCGGACTGATGGGCCAAGTCATTCAGAACGGTGTCACTGATCCCGAGAGCTAAGTAATCCTGCTCGGGATCACCGCTGACGTTGGCAAATGGCATCACCTTAATAACTGCCTGGGCATTGACAGTTGATTGCTTCTGCTCGGCTGGGTTGCTCAAGGGAAGGACGAGATAGAGCGCGACTCCAAGCACAGCCAAAACCGCCGTAAGGACTCGCAGAATCTTGTGGCCCGACCTTACTAGCCCCGGCTCTCCAACCGCCTCTGAACTGCCTGAAGCAGCATTTGCAGAGACTTCCACTGCAGGAATCAGGCGGTAGCCACGTTTTGGGATTGTCTCGATATACGCCGGGTTACGCGCGTCGTCGCCCAATGCGCGGCGGATCTTAATGATTGCGGCAGTGAGCGAGTCATCCCCCACATGTATGCCAGGCCATACGGCATCCAGCAATTCCTCGCGACTTACAACCTTACCATGCCGCTCAACGAGAAAATGCAGAACAGCCATGGATTTCGGTTCAAGATGAGCTTCCCCCTTCTTGCTCCGAATCTTACCTGTCTCGGTATGAACGCGCGCTTCTCCTAAACGTATTTCAGGCATACGCTCGACCATCTATGGGCGCGCTTTGGAGTCTCCTGTACATGACCACTTTTCCCATTTTTTCAGCACTATAGCCGAAACGTAGCATTTTCTTAGGTTTTTCTTCGGGACGCTTGATGACCGTTTTGCGAATGATGAAGGAACGCCCGGACGAAAGAGATCGAAACGGCACTAGCGAGGAGCGGAAAATGGCCTTTAATGCAGCGACATACAAAGCAACGACACGACAGCAATGGCAGGATGCGGCGGAAGCGTGGAACGCCTGGGGTGGGTTCTTGGCAACCTGGCTGGGTCCAGCGACCGACGTAATGCTCGATATGGCAAAGGTCGGGCAAGGGAGCGCGGTTCTGGATATTGCGGCAGGCGCGGGACAGCAGACGTTGGTTGCGGCGCAGCGCGCGGGTCCATCCGGCCGTATCCTAGCCACTGACATTTCCCCTGATATTCTCGAATACGCACTGGAGAATGCGCGCATCCAAGGGCTGCACAATGTCGAAACACTGGAGGCCGACGGCGAAGATCTTGATGTGGCACCTGACAGCTTTGATGCGGCAATCAGTCGGGTTGGACTCATCTATTTTCCCGATCAGCAAAGGGCATTGACCAACATAATGCGCGCATTGAGGCCAGGCGGCCGGTTTGCAGCGATTGTCTATTCTACGCCAGAGAATAACGGTTTCTTTTCCAAGCCCATTTCCATCATCCGCGACCGCGCGCAATTGCCACCACCTGCCGTCGGTCAACCCGGACCGTTCAGTATTGGGTCACCTGGAGCACTCACCAGCGTGCTGGAGAGCGCCGGTTTTCGCGATATCGAAGAGAAGGTGATTAGCGCTCCAGTCGTTTTCCCGAAAGCAGCCGACTGCCTGCGTTTTGAGCGGGAGTCATTCGGCGCATTGCATCAGATGCTCAGCGGTATTGAGCCCGAAGCGCAGGAAGCGGTTTGGGCCGAAATTGGTGATGCTCTTTCCGAATTTGAGACCGCGGACGGTTTCATTGGACCCTGCGAACTCGTCGTCGCTGCCGGCACCAAGTGAGCAAATGCAAACTCTCGAAAAAATCAATCACTCGAAAGGAAACGATGTGAAACTTTGCGTAATACAGGAACCACCAGTCTATCTCGACCTTGCAAAAACGATGGAGCGCGCTTGTGAACTTATCGGTTCCGCGGCCGCGCAAGGCGCCGAACTGATCGTCTTCCCTGAAGCTTGGTTCCCGGGGTATCCCACGTTCGTTTGGCGTCTAGCGCCAGGTGCCGGAATGGGAAAGTCGGATGAGTTATTTGCTCTTCTTCAGGACAACTCAATTGATCGAATAAATGGTGGGCTTGATCCGCTGAGAGATGCCGCGGCCGAACACGGGGTCGTTCTTGTTGTCGGATATAATGAGCTCGACAGTGGAATGAGTGGCTCGACACTGTTCAACTCATGCGCTGTGATCGATGCCGATGGTTCGATCGTGAACAATCACCGCAAACTGATGCCAACCAACCCCGAACGAATGGTCTGGGGGTTTGGAGATGCGTCAGGTCTTCGGGTTGTAGAGACCGCGGTCGGACGTGTTGGGACCCTTATCTGCTGGGAAAACTACATGCCACTCGCCCGTTTTGCACTCTACGCGCAAGGCATCGACATTCTCTGTGCCCCAACCTGGGACAGCGGTGATACCTGGCTGGCCACGATGCAACATATAGCCCGGGAAGGCGGCTGTTGGGTGGTCGGTTGTGCCACTTCTCTGGAAACGTCCGATATTCCCGAGGGCATCCCGTTCTATGACGAGCTTTTTCCCAACAAGGAGGAGTGGATCAATCCCGGCGACGCCGTAGTCTACAGGCCTTTCGGCGGACAGATGGCCGGACCGATGCACAAGGAAAAGGGTTTTCTGCTCGCTGATCTCGATCCGTCAGAGGCACGCGCCTCCCGACGCAAGTTTGATGCAAGCGGCCACTATGCACGGCCAGACGTCTTCAATCTCACGATTAATCGCAGTCCGTCTCAACCGGCAACGTTCACGGACTGATCCACATCTAGAAAAGGAGGATATCCATGTCGATTCAAATCCATAGAGGACGGTGCTTTTGCGGTGCCGTTGCGATCGAAGTCACCGGCGAGCCCGCAGGCATGGGATACTGCCACTGCGAGAGCTGTCGTCACTGGTCTGCCGGGCCGGTCAATGCCTTTATACTTTGGGAGCCGGACCAAGTCAGGATCACAAAGGGACAGGAGCACGTTCTCCAATACAGCCACACAGAAAACAGTGAGCGAAAATGGTGTGCCAAGTGTGGGGGTCATTTGATGACAGGACATCCGGGTCTTAAGCTGATCGACGTTTATGCCGCCGTAGTTCAAAGCGTCGAGTTCAAACCTGGCATTCACGTGAACTACGCCGAGTCCGTGTTGCCGATGAAAGACGGGCTGCCCAAGATGAAAGACTTTCCTACTGATTTCGGTGGCTCCGGAGAAGTTGTTTCCGAATAGCGGGCAAGACGACCTAAGCAAAAAGAATGGTCATCATCCATCCGCACGCCACTAATTTGGATCCATACAACCTCTGGCTTGCATAACCCCAAAGCAGTCATTCGTTGCTGAATGTTCGAAGGTTCGGTTTGGGGCCGTCCTTGTCGAACGGCCCAAATACTTACATTTCGATCGCTTCGGCTATTGCTAGCGCATCTTCGAGTTCAACGCCCAAATAACGAACTGTGCTATCCATCTTCGTATGCCCCAACAGCAGCTGAACAGCGCGCAAGTTGCCCGTTTTCTTATAGATCTGAGTGACCTTTGTGCGCCGCATCGAATGGGTGCCATAGGCGGTTACTTCCAAACCGATGGATGAAACCCAATCCCGCACGATGCGAGCATACTGGCGCGTGGAGATGTGAAGCCGCTCGTGGAAACGCCCTGGCCAGAGGTATTCGGATCCAACCATCAACGGATCTTCCATCCACTTCGCAACCGAGACGCGGGTGCCTGCAGAAATCTCGAACCGCACCGGTTTTTGGGTTTTGCTTTGCAGCACTGATGCCCGTTCTTTCATCTGTCCGGACGCCATGACATCGGCGACTTTCATACGCACAAGATCACACCCGCGCAGTTTGCTGTCGATTGCCATATTGAATAATGCCAGATCGCGATGGTTTTCAGCAAGTTCCAGCTTGACACGGATCGCCCAGACATGTTTGGGCTTCAGTGGCCGCTTTTGCCCCACGATGCGCCCCTTATTCCAAGCAGGGCGAAGCGCGCGAATGGCCGGTAAGTTTGGTGTTTGCACGACAGTTTCTCCTGTTCGCCACGCCCTCCAACATCGACAACCCGACGTTGACGCTGCACTATATCACAAAATGCTGCGCCGCATCCGAGGTCGGCTTCGAGCCCTCATTTGCCGATACTACAACATGTATGAATATCTGCATCATTTTGAGCCCTTCAGGCCCCGTAGTGGTGTGCTGCTCCAGTCCCTAGTGACTGAAGTAAATTGGCTTCTTATTTTTCTGTTTGACTGTTTGTTGAAGTGCAATCGTGCGCCACGTCTTGTTCCTAGGTGGGGATCAACGCGCTCTGACTGCTCTTAAAGCATCTTAGTGAAAATGAAGATTTTGAGCTGCGGATTCCAGGAACTTTGTAAAGTTTGTTCTTCAAAAATTCTTCGTAACCACGCGTGCCGTCGCACGCAACTTTTACAAAGCAGTCGAGTTCGCCGGATGTTATGTGCACTTCTAAGACTTCGGGGAACTCTGCGATTTGTAGGCAGACATCTTCGAGTTGATAGCCCTCGTGGCGTTCAAGCGTGACCTCTATCAAGACGATTTCCGACTGCCCCAACAGGCGTTGATCCAAAACAGTCGTGTAGCCTTGGATAAGGCCGTCGCTCTCCATCCGCTTTACACGTTGCCAACACGGGCTTGCCGATAGGCCAACTGCCTCGGCGAGTTGGACGTTTGAAAGGCGGCCGTCTTGTTGCAACGCTGCGAGAATCTTCCAGTCAAGTGTATCTATTGGCTTCATGATCTATTTGTAGAAGAAAATTTCTAATAATACAATATTTTTAGATGTTCCTTTTTCATATGGCCAATAATCTCAAATTATTTGAAAGCACATATTTTAAATTTCTTCCTAGAGTGATCCCCAAGAGCCGTGTTCGCGGAGTCAGAGAGGTATCATTTTGTCCGAAGTTATCATCAGCGCTGCAAAACGCACCCCTATCGGGGGGTTCCAAGGATGCTTCTCAGATGTGGAAGCAACGTTTCTCGGGTCGGTCGCAATCAAAGGCGCCCTAGCTCAACTGGGGTCTCATGACTTAACGGTCGATGAGGTTTTGATGGGGAATGTGCTGCCAGCAGGTCTTCGTCAAGCGCCTGCGCGGCAGGCAGCGCTTGGCGCGGGTCTTGGCCACGAGGTTCCTGCAACGGCAATAAGCAAGGTCTGCGGATCGGGCATGAAGGCGGTGTGTCAGGGGTATGATGCAATTTTTGCGAACTCTGCCAAACTTGTCATAGCCGGTGGAATGGAAAGCATGACGCGTGCCCCGTACTTGTCCAAGAACAGCCGGTCCGGTGCCCGTCTTGGTCATAGCCAGCTTGACGACCACATGTTTTTGGATGGGCTTGAGGATGCTTATGACAAAGGCGCGTTGATGGGGGCTTTCGCAGAAGTCTGCGCCACAGAATATCAATTGTCGCGCGAGGCGCAGGATGAATATGCGCTCAGGTCTTTGTCTAGGGCGAATCTTGCCCAGAAAAACGGGGCGTTTGCGCCGGAGATCACTTCTGTAACGGTGACGAACCGCAAGGGTGACGTTGTTGTTGATGGGGACGAACAGCTCAAGTCAGCGCGACCAGACAAAATTCCACTGTTGCGTCCAGCATTTGCCAAAGACGGAACGATTACAGCCGCGAATGCGTCGTCGATTTCTGATGGTGCGGCGGCATTGGTTTTGTCGTCCCGGGACAAGGCGCTTGAAGATGAATTGCCCATGCGTGCGAAAATTGTGGGATGGGCAGGTCATGCGCAGGACCCCAGATGGTTTTCCACGGCTCCAATCCCTGCGACGCAAAAGCTCCTGAGCCGTATTGGATGGTCGATCGACGAGGTCGATTTATGGGAGGTGAACGAAGCGTTTGCGGTTGTCCCAATGGTCTTCATGCACGCGCTCGGCATTCCGATTGAAAAGATGAATGTGAACGGCGGGGCGTGTGCTCTTGGTCACCCCATTGGCGCATCTGGTGCGCGGATCATCGTTACTTTGCTGCACGCCATGGAAGCAAGGGACGCCCAACGTGGCGTGGCCGCAATTTGCATCGGCGGCGGCGAAGGTTTGGCCATTGCGATAGAACGGGAGTGACCAGTGTTTACTGACGAACAAATCCTTATCCAAAATACTGCGCGCAGTTTCTCGCAGGATGTATTGGCGCTGGGCGCAAAAGCGCGTGAAACAAGTCGTGCCATTGAACCTTCGGTGATCGTACAAATGGGTGAACTGGGCCTATTGGGCGTGACCGTGTCGGATGAAAATGGCGGCGTAGGGGCCGACTATGTTTCTTATGCTCTCGCGCTTATGGAAATCGCTGAAGGTGATGGTGCTGTCTCAACAATGATGTCAGTGCACAACGCACCGTTTTGCTCCATTCTCGAAAAGTTTGGCAACGACGCACAGCGCCGCGCGTGGCTTTTACCAGCAGCACAAGGGGCGTTCATTGGTGCCTTTGCTTTGACCGAGGCACACACCGGCTCAGATGCCAAAGCGATCCGAACGCGTGCAGTGCGACGCGGAAACGATTGGGTATTGAACGGCGACAAGCAGTTCATTTCGTCTGCCAAAATTGCTGGTGCAACGATCGTTTTTGCGGTCACCGATCCTGAGGCTGGAAAGGCAGGCACCAGCGCGTTTTATGTGGAGAACACAACCAAGGGCATGGTCGTCGGGCCGCCCGAGGACAAAATGGGACAAAGAGCGTCGGACACCTGCGCCATGCGGTTCGAGGACATGGTTGTCAGCGCTGACAATATGATCGGCGCTGAGGGGCAAGGTCTTGGCATAGCGCTTTCCGCATTGGAAACGGGCCGGATCGGGATCTCTGCTCAGGCCGTTGGGATGGCGCAAGCCGCGCTTAGCTATGCAGTTCAATATGCCGCCGAACGTCAAGCGTTTGGTCGACCGATTTTCGAGCACCAAGCGGTTGGCTTCAAACTGGCGCAGATGGATGTCGAAGTCGAAGCCGCGCGGCAGTTGGTCTTGAACGCTGCGCGTGTCAAAGATTCTGGCGCCCCGTGTTTGCGAGAGGCATCAATCGCCAAACTTTATGCCAGTGAAATGGCTGAGCGGGTCTGTTCCGGCGCTATTCAGGTGTTGGGCGGGTATGGCTACCTTGCTGACCACCCTGTCGAGCGGATCTATCGCGATGCTCGGGTCTGCCAGATTTACGAAGGCACCTCCGAGATCCAGAAAATCAATATTTCCCGTGAATTGGCAAAGAGGTATCAAGCATGAAACTTGAATTAGACACACCCGTTGTTGTCTCTGGTGGCGCATCGGGCCTCGGGGCTGCAGTCGCTTCACATTTCATGTCGTTAGGTGTTCCCGTCGGTGTCATCGACCTGAATACTGACAAAGCACCTAGCGGAGTTGTCTCGGCGCAAGCGGACATCTCCGACGCCGAACAGGTTGCCGCAGCCCTGAAAGAGATCCGAACAAAAAACGGTCAGGAGCGCCTTACAGTCAACTGTGCAGGTATCGCGCCTTCGGCCAAAACTGTTTCTCGTGGGGCCGCTCATGATGCCGTGCTTTACGCCAAGGTTATCAATGTAAACCTCATTGGAACCTTTAACATGGCCAGCCAATCCGCTCTGGGTATGTCGCAAGCCGAACCAATGGACGATGGGGAACGCGGTGTGATTATCAACACAGCCTCGATCGCCGCGTTTGAGGGGCAAATGGGGCAAATTGCATACGCGTCTTCTAAAGGCGGCGTCGCTGCGATGACTTTGCCAATGGCACGTGACATGGCGAAATTAGGCGTGCGGGTTATGGC
Source organism: Pacificibacter sp. (assembly GCF_039769035.1). Taxonomy (NCBI): domain Bacteria; kingdom Pseudomonadati; phylum Pseudomonadota; class Alphaproteobacteria; order Rhodobacterales; family Roseobacteraceae; genus Pacificibacter; species Pacificibacter sp. The sequence continues at coordinate 27,160 of NZ_JBDMZG010000176.1, read as the reverse complement.
AATTGCACCAGGCGTGTTTCTGACACCAATGGTGAGCGGCATGCCTCAAGACGTGCAAGACGCGCTCGCAAACATCAGTGAATTCCCGAAACGACTTGGCAGCCCTGACGAATTCGCGCGTTTGGTCGAAAACATCGCAACCAACGTCATGCTCAATGGTGAAATCATCCGCCTTGATGCGGGCACTCGGATGCAAGCAAAATGAACCAATCAAAGCTGACATTCTCGCAACCACCCGCGCGTCCGGGTCAAAGCCCAGACTTTTCCCTGCTGGATATTCCTGCGGCCGGAACTCTGCCTGTGCCGCCTCTTGATCTGGATGCTCAAGGCGCGCGAGACTTTGCAAACGGTCTCATCCGCGTGTTGGACGATGAAGGCAACGCTGTGGGGCCTTGGGCTGACTACGTTGCCAAGTTGGGCGACGACATCTTGCTGCAAGGCCTGCGTGATATGCAGAAGATGCGCGCGATTGATGTGCGGTTGCTGAACGCCCAACGCCAAGGGAAAACGTCGTTTTACCTTCAGTGCACCGGTGAAGAAGCGATCGGCTGTGGATTTCAAAGACAGCTCGCGTCCGGTGACATGAACTTCCCAACCTATCGGCAGCAAAGCCTATTGGTCGCGGCCGATTACCCGCTCGACGCCTTGATGGGGCAAATTTATTCGAACAGCAAAGACCCGCTTGAAGGGCGGCAATTGCCGATCATGCATTCGTCTCGGGATTACGGATTCTTCTCAATCTCAGGCAACCTTGGGACCCAGTTTGTTCAGGCCGTCGGCTGGGCAATGGCCAACGCCCTCACCAGTAACGGTCAGATCGCAGCCGGTTGGATTGGCGACGGCGCAACAGCGTCTAACGATTTCAATTCCGCGCTGTTGTCAGCATCGACTTACCAGCCACCGGTGGTCTTGAACATCGTCAACAATCAGTGGGCCATCTCGACCTATACTGGAGTGGCCAGTGGTAAATCCAAAACATATGCCGATCGCGCGCGCGGGTATGGCCTGCCAGCATTGCGGGTTGACGGCAACGACTATTTGGCTGTCGCAGCCGTGTCCCGTTGGGCCGTGGAACGCACCCGTGCAGGCCATGGGCCAGTTGTCATCGAATGGTTTACATATCGCGCAGCTGCGCATTCTGCTGCCGATGATCCTTCAAGCTACCGCCCCAAAGGAGAAGCCCGTGCATGGCCTTTGGGTGACCCAATCGATCGATTGAAAACGCATTTGATCAACCGCGCCATTTGGAGCGAAGAACGCCATGCACAGATGGAAGCAGAAATGCTGGACGACGTGACAACCGTGCAAAAATCTGTCGAACAATTTGGCACGTTCATCGCCCCCAAGCCAATGTCAAAAGCCGCAACCTTCGAAGGTGTATATGCTGAGATGCCCGAGCACCTGCGCCGCCAACGCCAAGACGCGGGGTTCTAAGATGACACAAATGACCATGATCGAGGCGCTGCGCAGCGCAATGGACGAAGCGCTGAGCCGTGACGAAAAAGTTGTTATTTTCGGCGAAGACATAGGGTTCTTCGGAGGGGTATTTCGATGCACCGCTGGCCTACAGGCCAAATTCGGTGAAGAGCGGGTCTTCGATACGCCAATCAATGAATCGGCAATCGTTGGGTTGGGCATCGGGATGGCAGCACAGGGCATGCGACCATGCGTTGAAATGCAGTTCGCTGACTATGTGTTTCCCGCCTATGACCAAATCACGCAAGAAGCTGCGCGTTTGCGCCATCGGTCCAATCAGCAGTTTAGCTGCCCGATGGTGATCCGCATGCCGACAGGCGGGGGTATCTACGGCGGCCAGACACATTCGCAAAGCCCCGAAGCCTTGTTCACCCATGTGGCCGGTCTCAAGGTGGTGATGCCCTCCAACCCACGCGACGCAAAGGGCCTGCTTCTGGCTTCTATCGAAGACCCCGATCCGGTGATTTTCCTTGAACCAAAGCGGCTTTATAACGGCCCGTTTGATGGCCTCCATGACAAGGCCGTAACCGCATGGAAAGACCACGAATTGGGTGATGTGGACGACGGGTATTATGTGACGCCCCTTAGCAAGGCTTCCGTTTTCCGCGAGGGCGAAGCCGTTACAATTCTAGCTTATGGCACGATGGTTTTTGTCGCGGAAGCTGCGGCAAAAGAAACCGGCATTGACGCCGAGATCATAGATTTGCGCACGCTTTGGCCCTTGGATTTGGACACGATCGTCGCTTCCGTGGAAAAAACGGGGCGCTGCGTTGTCGTGCACGAGGCAACGCAAACATCCGGCTTTGGCGCAGAACTGAGCGCCTTAGTACAAGAGCATTGTTTCTACCATCTCGAAGCGCCCGTGACCCGTGTCGCTGGCTGGGACACGCCCTATCCTCATGCGCAGGAATGGGATTACTTTCCCGGTCCTGATCGGGTGGGCACCGCTTTGAAATCCGTGATGGAGGCTTAAGCCATGGGAATCTATGAAATCAATCTTCCCGATATCGGTGAAGGCATTGCAGAGGCCGAAATTGACGAATGGATGGTCAAGGTCGGTGACATCGTCGCTGAAGATGACGTCCTTTGCTCGGTCATGACCGACAAAGCTGTGGTCGAAGTGCCTACCTCGGCGGCGGGGACTGTCACTTGGATCGCATGCGAGGCTGGCGAAAAACTGGCTATCGGTGCTGTGTTGGTCAAGTTGGACGTTCTCGGCGACGGAGATCCTTCCGAGCCGGATACTGAAAATTCAGTCAAAGCGCAGACCCCAACGGTCGACGTTAAGGATAAGCCAGTACCTACGCCAGCACCTGCGCCTGTGCCTCAAGCGACCAAGCTTGCGGCTCGGGCAGCCAAACGTCCTTTAAATTCGGGTGAAAAACCGCTGGCACCGCCTTCGGTACGCAAACGCGCATTGGACGCAGGGATTGACTTGCGCATGGTTCAAGGAACAGGTCCGGCAGAACGCATCACACATGAAGATCTCAATAACTTTATCGCGGCCGGTCCGGTGACACGCGCAACGGGTGTCGGTCCAAAAGTTGGCGGAACAGACATCAAGATCAAAGGAATGCGCCGAATAATTGCCGAAAAGATGGCACTGTCCAAGGCGCGCATTCCTCATATCTCGATTGTCGAAGGGATCGATGTTACCGATCTGGAAGTTCTGCGTGGAAAACTGAATGCGGCTCATGCTGAGACAAGAGGCAAGCTCACAATGTTGCCGTTTGTCATGGCCGCAGTCGTCAAAGCTGTGGCTGAACAGTCGGAAATAAATGCGACCTATGATGATGAGGCAGGCATCGTGCACCAAAGCAATGCGGTCAATATCGGCATTGCGGCGCAGACGGATTCGGGCCTGACAGTACCTGTCGTGATGCATGCCGAAGCCGGCAGCTTGTGGGCGAATGCCGCGGAACTTTCACGTCTATCATCGGCTGCTCGAAATGGCACAGTCTCGCGCGACGAGCTGTCAGGGTCGACGATTACGATATCCTCTCTGGGTCCACTTGGCGCGATTGCAACGACACCAATCATCAACCACCCCGAAGTTGCGATTGTGGGCGTCAATAAGATGGCCATGCGCCCCATGTGGGACGGAAGTGCATTTCAGCCACGCAAAATGATGAACATCTCTTGTTCCTTCGATCATCGCGTCATCGACGGAATGGATGCGGCTGTGTTTGTCCAGAAATTGAAATCTTTGCTGGAAACACCGGCACTCTTGTTCATCCCGGAGTAAGAAAATGACCGAACTTACGTGCAAACTTCTTATCATCGGCGGTGGTCCGGGCGGCTATGTCTGTGGCATCCGTGCAGGGCAATTGGGCGTCGATACGATTGTCATTGAACAAGAAAAGCTAGGCGGCACCTGCCTAAACGTGGGCTGCATTCCCTCTAAGGCCATGATCCACGCAGCAGATCATTTCCATAAGATGTGTACCGCATCGGACGGCCCCTTGGGGATCACAGCGCAAAATCCAGCAATCGACCTTGCTCAGACCATTGCATGGAAAGACGGGATCGTGACACGCCTGAACAGCGGCGTCGCAGGTCTTCTTAAAAAGGCCAAAGTCAAGCTTATCCAAGGGACCGCTACCGTTATAGATGGCAAGACCGTCAGAGTAACTGGTGCAGATGGAGAAACGACAATTTCGGCTGAAAACCTCGTTATTGCAACGGGATCTAGCCCCGTTGAGCTGCCGTTTCTACCGTTTGGGGACAAGATCATCAGCTCAACAGAGGCACTGTCAATGCGCGACATCCCCAAAAAGCTGGTCGTTGTCGGCGGCGGCTACATCGGGCTTGAGATTGGGACAGCATTCCGCAAATTGGGCAGCGAAGTCACAGTGGTCGAGGCCGCCGACCGCGTATTGCCGCAGTACGATGCAGCACTTACCGCGCCACTTGTCGCATCGCTTAAGACGCTTGGCGTCAAGGTTTTGACGAGCGTCAATGCAAAGACGTCGGGCAAAGACGGATTGATTATTGAAGAGAATGGCAAAGAGCGCGCGCTGTCTGCCGACAAGATCCTAGTGACAGTCGGACGCCGTCCACGCAGCGACAGCGCTTCAATCCAAAGCCTCGCACTTACGATGGACGGACCATTCATCAAGATCGACGAGCGCTGCCAATCTTCCATGCGCGGTGTTTATGCCATTGGTGATGTGACGGGTGAACCAATGCTTGCACACCGTGCAATGGCGCAGGGGGAAATGGTGGCTGAAATCGTCGCAGGCCATAAACGCGTTTGGGACAAAGCTTGCATTCCCGCTGTGTGTTTCACCGACCCTGAAATTGTTACATGCGGATTGTCTGCGTCCGAAGCCAAGGCAAAGGGCATCGATAGTGTAACAAGTTCTTTCCCTTTCGCGGCCAACGGGCGGGCTATGACGATGGAAGCCGAGACGGGGTTTGTGCGTGTTATCGCCCGCAAAGACAACAGTTTGATCCTTGGCTTTCAGGCGACTGGTGCTGGTGTCGCCGAACTTTCCGCAAGCTTCGCAACAGCAATTGAAATGGGGGCGCGGCTCGATGACGTCGGCGCGATCATCCATGCGCACCCCACCCAAAGTGAAGCGATCCAAGAAGCATCTTTGGCGGGACTGGGTCACGCACTGCACATCTAAGGCATCCCATTTTGGGACGTCGCACTGACAAATACCGACGCAATGACAACAAGTCATCAAATCACAGATAGGAAGACAATGAAGATCACCCAAATAGATCCTTTGGACGGCTTCGAAGCACTTCATTATTGCGAAGATCATGCAAGCGGGTTGAAGGCACTCATTTCAATCCATTCAACCAAGCATGGCCCAGCAGCAGGTGGTTGTCGGCTCTGGGATTACCCGTCACTGGAAGCCGCGACGACCGATGTTCAACGCCTCTCCAAGGGCATGACCTATAAGAACCGCTCTGCAGATCTTCCATTGGGCGGTGGCAAGTCTGTGATCATCGGCTCTCAGAAAACGCCTGAACTGATGCGCGCCTTTGGCCGTTTTGTGGATAGTCTAAACGGATCATATTACACCGCCGAGGATGTAGGCGTTTCGCCTTCGGACATGGAGTTCGTCGCCGAGACGACGCCTTATGTTGCAGGCTTGGATAGCGGTGAGTTTGCAAGTGGGGATCCGTCACCGGTCACAGCCAAAGGTGTTTTATCTGTCTGCGCCGTGCGGTTGAGCATCATATGGGCAAGTCCGACCTCACGGATGTCACCGTTGCGATACAGGGCTTGGGTCATGTTGGCTGGTATCTTGCTGAACGACTTCACGACGCTAAGGCAAAACTGATTGTGACGGATATCAACACGGATGTTGTTAACAAAGCTGTCACTCAATTTGGTGCTACGGCGGTTGCGCCTGAAGATATTTACGCTGTTCAAGCCGATGTTTTTGCACCATGTGCACTTGGCGCAATCCTCAATCAAAACACGATCCAACAGTTGAAGGTGAAAGTTGTAGCTGGCGCTGCAAACAACCAACTTGCTGATCGGCAAAGTGGCGATGCGTTGCATCAAAAGGGCATTTTTTACGCGCCAGACTATGTTGTGAACGCAGGCGGCATCATCAACGCAGCAATGGAAATGTTGAAGACCGATGATCCGTCATTTGCAAACGACCGACTTGCCAAACTTCCCAATACGCTTGATCAGATAATTGCCTTGGCCGAAAGTCAGGATATTGGAATGCATGTGGCCGCTGACCGGTATGTGGAAGCTCAACTTAATGGGAACTAATATAATCACGACAAATCAGCGGTTAGGAAATTGCCCGTGAAACTCTCATACTTCACGGGCAAAGCTAAATGTTGCGCTTGAAACCAAGAACAGTTCAAACCGAGTCATTCCCGAGCTTCCGTCGAAACTTGCCATTCGCACAAGCCCGCCCGAGGTCAGCTTTGTCCGCATTGTTGACCTCGATACAAACCGCAGAGAGCGACCGCAATGCGCCCATTGGAGCAATACTAAATGATACATTTTTGGACCGGTAGGCTTCGGCGGTTGTGTCCTCCCGCAACCAGATTTCTTTCGTAACTCACCACAGACTGAACATTGCAAGAAACCTTGCCGTGCTCCCGCATGTGAACATGCGTGCGGGTCCTTTAGATAGGGCGTGGATTGGGTTTTCGGAATGTCTGAAAAGAAAGCGTGAATTGCCGCCAAAGTAGCGCTTATTGAAGGGCGACGAACGGAATTAAAATTTCATCATTTGAATCTTCTTGTTAACGCGCGTAAATTTTGTGGGCAGGGTTGAAATCTTGAACTCGAGTCGTGCGATGAAGTCAGGGAGTGAACATGGCAGAAGCTAAAATCAAAAATATGGAGGATTTTGCGTCGGTGAGTGGCATCTCTCGCCCGACGCTGTCCAAGTATTTCAACGACCCTAATAGCGTGCGTGCGACCACCAGAGCGCGTATCGAGAAGGCTTTGAAGCAGCACGATTATCGGCCTAACATTTATGCGATCAATCAGAACCGCCGGCAGACAAAGACGATTGGTCTTGTCGTACCAAACATGACCGATCCGTTCTTCGCAGGGATCGCACGCACAATTGAAAGTCTTATTCTTGAGGCTGGGTTTAACCCTTTGCTGCTCAGCTCACATGGCGGGCCTGAACAGGAACTGGCCAATCTAGAAAGCCTGCGCGCGCTCAAACCTGCGGGGGTTTTGTTGGCGCCATTGGGGCGTGTGTCTGACACTGCGGGTGTCGCCACCTTTGCTGATGAAATTCCAACGGTGCTGTTTGACGCCAATCTTGATGGGGTCGGTGAGGCGTTTTTCGGCTCAGACAACGAGCAAAGCATCGGACTGATTGTGGACTACCTTTGTCGCAGCGGCGAGGTGCCGGTGTTCTTTGAAATGAAAACACCGATCAACCCCAATGCTTATAAACGCAGGTCGGCCTATATCGCGGCGATGGAGCGTTTGGGGCACGACCCAAAACTGGTGCAGGTCGATGGCGAAGGTTGGGCGTTCGAAGAAATCGGGTTTCGCGGTGGATCCGCGGCGCTGACAACGCGCCAGTTCGCGACCAATACGGTGCTGTGTTCCAATGACCGTCTGGCGATTGGACTGCTGTCTGCTGCCTATGAAAACGGTTTGCGGGTGGGGCAAAACGAAAGCTGTGCCTTGCGGATAGCAGGGCACGATGACCATCCGTTCTCTAAATTCACATGCCCGAGTCTCACAACGATTTCCCAAGATTATGATTCGATTTCCGCACGCAGTGTGCAGACGATTCTGGACATAATTGAGCAGGGTGAGCGGTCCAAAGCCCGTGAATCGTCCCTTTTTAATGGCAGTCTTGTCTTGAGAGGTTCGGCCTAATATATTGAATTTAAAAACATAAATAAATAAAAATTTACGCGCGTAAAATAATAATTGACGCCGCGAAGTATTATCATCTAACCTTTACCCATCGTTCAAATCTGGGAGGACTACGGATGCCGATAAAGAAAACACTCTACGGCGCGACAGCGCTGACGCTCATGGCCGCAGGCGGCGCTTTTGCAGACGGACATGCAAAAGAACTGACAATCGCGATTGTTAACAACGGCCACATGATCAACATGCAATCCGTTGCTGAAGCTTACACCGCAGAAACAGGCGTGGGCCTGAACTGGGTATCACTGGAAGAAGGCGTTCTGCGTGAGCAAGTCACGTCTGACACTGCCACCGGTGGCGGCCAGTACGACATCATCAACATCGGCATGCAAGAAGCACCAATCTGGGGCGCTGCAGGCTGGATCGAACCATTGAATTTCAGCGCTGATTACGACGTTGACGACATGCTGCCAGCAATGCGCAACGGTCTGTCACATGAAGGCACGCTATACGCGGCGCCATTCTACGGCGAATCTTCGATGGTCATGTACCGTAAAGATCTTACAGACGCTGCTGGCGTAACTGTTCGTGACAACGACAGCTGGGCCAACATCAAAGGTGCAGCAATGGCAATGCACGACCCAGACAACGGCGTTTACGGCGCATGTCTTCGTGGTAAGCCAGGCTGGGGTGACAACATGGCGTTCGTCACAACTGTTGTGAACTCTTTCGGTGGTGCTTGGTTTGATGCGGACATGCGTCCTGCGTTGAATTCTGCAGCATGGAGCGAAGCAATCAACTTCTACGTTGATCTGTTGGGTAACTACGGCCCTCCAGGTTCAGAAGGTAACTCCTTCAACGAAATCCTTGCTCTTTATAATGAAGGCAAGTGTGGCATGTGGATTGACGCGACTATCGCTGCTTCCTTCTTGACACAAGACGGTGTTGCATACGCTCAGTCTCCAAACGCTGGCAATCCAGTGGGTGCGAACTGGTTGTGGGCTTGGGCGATGGCTGTTCCAACAGGGTCACCTAACTCAGAAGCTGCACATGACTTCATCGAATGGGCAACTTCAAAAGAGTACATCCAAGCAGTCGGCAACCATCCAGACTTTGGTTGGGGCAAGGTTCCAACAGGTACACGCGCCTCCACATATGCGATCCCTGAGTTCCAAGCCGCTGCTGGCTTTGCAGCCGCTGAAATGGCAGCGATTGAATCTGCGGCTCCAGAAGCAACAGACATCAAGCCTTACGTTGGTGTTCAATTCGCCGCGATCCCTGAGTTCCCAGAGGTCGGTTCTGCGGTTGCCCAAGAAATCGCAGCGGCCCTGTCCGGCGCGAAGTCTGTAGATGAAGCTTTGGAAGCATCTCAAGCGGCAGCGACTGCGATCATGCAAGAAGCGGGCTACTTCTAAGAGGTCTCCTCTCGTCAGGCCTGCCAACTGCGGTAGGCCTGACTCCCAATTATTTTCTCGGTGAAGCGACATTGCTTATATAAGCCTGTCCTAAACCCGACCCGCTCCACAATTTGAACCAGCTAGTAGCGTCGCGGACCAAGTGCGATGCTGAGAGAGAATTGAGCCATGGCCAATCGCACCATTCCCCGCCTGCTTCAGACACCAGCCATCGTGCTGCTGCTCATCTGGATGCTTGTTCCCCTAAGCATGACACTGTTCTTCTCGTTCATTCGCTACGTGTTGAACAGCCTGCGCCGTCCTGAATGGACATCCCCGTCGATCGACAACTGGCGGGGCTTCGGAAACTACCAATACGTTTGGAACCAAGACTCATTTTGGCTGGCCATTCAGAATTCTTTGCTGATTGTTTGCTCGATCTTGTTTTTGACAGTGATCCTCGGTGTGGCAATTGCCATCTTGATCAACCGGTCCTTTCCGGGTCGAGGCATCGTGCGTGTGTTGCTGATTTCACCCTTCTTTGTGATGCCGGCCGTGAATGCGGTGCTGTGGATCAACATGCTGCTTGATCCCGTGCTGGGCCTGCAAGGGGCAGCAGTGGCGGGCGCGAATGACATCGTGATCCTCTTGCGCGATGCACCACTGGTGGGCGGGTTCTTTTCACTTTGGCCTCAGATCGAGCCGATTTCATTCCGCGCCACGCAAACCTCGGCCTATGCGGTGATCATGATGGTCACATGGCAGTGGACCCCTTTCGCGGTGTTGATTTTGATGACCTCGCTGCAATCTGAGGATCAGCAGCAAAAGGAAGCCGCCATTCTGGACGGCGCCAGCCGCTGGTCTCAGTTTCGGTTTTTGACACTGCCACATATGGCGCGGCCCATTGCGATTGTTGTGATGATCCAAGCGATTTTCCACCTGTCGCTCTATGCCGAGATCGAGATTGTCAGCCGCGGCAACGGCAACAAAAACCTGCCGTATTACATCGGTGAGTTGGTCAACAACAACATCGGAGCCGCCTCTGCGACGGGTATCTTTGCCGTCATCCTTGCAAACATTGTTGCCATCTTCCTGCTGCGGATGCTTGGCAAAACCTTGATGGAATAAGGACCAAAACCAATGGCCATTGTTGCCCAACATACCAAACTATCCAAAGTTGCCTGGCCTGCGTTAGCCTGGATCGTAGGATTGATATTCTTCTTCCCGATCTTCTACATGGTGCTGACCAGCTTCAAAACAGATGCGGATGCGGTCAAACCGGAATTCTTGTTCAGCTTCACGCCGACCTTGGAAAACTACACCAACATGACCGAAAACTATGACTATTGGCGCTTTGCGTCCAATTCGGTCATCACTTCGGTCGCCGCAACCCTGTTCACGCTGTTCGTAGCGGTGCCTTGCGCCTATGCGATGGCGTTCAACCCGACGCGCGGCACCAAGGACATTTTGATGTGGATGTTGTCCACCAAGATGTTGCCCGCTGCAGCTGTGTTGTATCCGATGATCTTTATGGCCAAGTCGCTTGGCATCTATGACACGAAGTTTCTGATCGTCATGGTGCTATGCCTGATCAACCTGCCAATCGCGATTTGGATGCTGTTCACCTACTTCAAAGACATCCCGAAAGACATCATTGAAGCGGGTCAAATGGACGGGCTGAACACATGGGGTGAGGTCAAAGAAATCTTGATCCCACTGGCATGGGGCGGCATCGCTTCGACCGCATTGTTGGTGTTCATCTTTTGCTGGAACGAGGCCTATTGGACCGTGCGCTTGACGACCACGGAAGCGGCCACTTTGTCAAAACTTATCGAAGGCAACCGCGCACCAGAGGGCCTGTTTTTCGGCCGCCTGTCTGCTGTATCAACCGCCGCCGTTGGCCCCATCGTGGTGCTGGGCTGGTTCTGCCAAAAGCAACTTGTCCAAGGTCTGACCTTTGGCGCTGTGAAATAGGAATTCTCATGGGACGTATCGTACTTGATAAAGTTAGTAAAAAGTTTGGCGACGTGGAGGTTATTCCACCGCTGGACTTGACCATCGAAGATGGTGAATTCACGGTATTTGTCGGCCCTTCGGGTTGCGGCAAGTCCACGCTGCTGCGCTTGATTGCGGGGCTCGAAGATAACACATCGGGCGACATCGTCATTGACGGTGAAACCGTGACGCAAGTGCCTCCGGCAAAACGCGGTCTGGCGATGGTGTTTCAGTCTTATGCGCTTTATCCGCATATGACCGTGCGCAAAAATATCGGCTTTCCGCTGCGGATGGAAAAGATGGATCAGGCCGTAATCGACGCGAAAGTCGATGCTGCGGCCACGTCCTTGAACCTGACGGATTATCTGGATCGCAAGCCCGGTCAATTGTCCGGCGGTCAGCGCCAGCGCGTTGCGATTGGCCGTGCGATTGTGCGCGAACCTTCTGCGTTCTTGTTTGACGAACCTTTGTCGAACCTTGATGCGGCGTTGCGGGTCGGCATGCGCATGGAAATCCTCGAGCTGCACAACAAGCTGAAAACCACCATGATCTATGTGACCCACGATCAGGTCGAAGCCCTGACCATGGCCGACAAGATCGTTGTGTTGCAGGCAGGGGTGATCGAACAAGTCGGCTCGCCGCTTGATCTGTACCGCGCGCCACGCAACTTGTTTGTGGCTGGATTTATCGGCTCGCCCAAGATGAACCTGATTGCTGGGGCGGAGGCCGCCAAATACGGCGCCACCACCATTGGCATCCGTCCTGAACATATTGATGTCGTGGCGTCCGAAGGGACTTGGCAGGGCACCGTCAGCGTGTCCGAACATTTGGGCTCCGACACCTTCTTGCATGTGGATGTTGAAGGGTTTTCTGAGCCCCTGACCGTGCGTTCGATTGGCGATATCGCTGTGAAACATGGCGACAAGGTCTCCCTGTCCCCACGGGAAAACGAGCTGCACAAGTTCGGCGCAGACGGGTTGCGCATGGCATGACACGCTTGCTTGGGAAAACCGCTCTGATCACGGGAAGCGCACGCGGGATTGGCCGCGCCTTTGCAGAAGCCTATCTGCAAAACGGCGCCCGTGTGGCGCTTGCCGATATTGATTATGAGCGCTGCCAAGAAACGGCCGAGGCGTTGGGCGATCAGGCGATCGCGCTGCATTTAGACGTCTCCGACCCTGCCAGTGTGCTTTTGGCTGTTGATCGGACGATTGCAGCTTTCGGGCAGATCGATGTCTTGGTGAACAACGCGGCAGTCTTCTCGGCAGCGCCGATTGTTGAAATCACACCCGAAGAGTACGACCGCGTTTTTGACATCAACGTCAAAGGCCCGCTGTTTACCCTTCAGGCAGTGGCAAGCCATATGATCTCTGCTGGAATTAAGGGAAAGATCATCAATATGGCCTCCCAAGCTGGGCGCAGAGGTGAGCCTCTGGTGGCGGTCTATTGCGCCTCGAAAGCGGCGGTGATCAGCCTGACGCAAAGTGCAGGGCTGGATTTGATCACTCACGGGATCAACGTCAATGCCATCGCGCCAGGTGTTGTGGACGGCGAACATTGGGACGAAGTCGATGCGCTTTTTGCCAAATATGAAGGTAAACCACGCGGCCAGAAAAAGGCAGAAGTTGGCGCTTCCGTTCCTTTTGGCCGCATGGCGACGGCTCAAGATCTCACCGGAATGGCTGTGTTTTTGGCGTCGTCCGAGGCCGATTACATCGTCGCGCAGACCTATAACGTCGACGGCGGGAATTGGATGAGTTGATGAAAGACGACACGCAGGAAGAGACCCCGATGAAACTAAGCAACGCCAATTTGGCCGCATTGCCCGAAGCAATTTTGCGCCCTCAATATGATCGCAAATCCTTGCGCGCTGGAATCGTCCATATCGGTGTTGGCAATTTTCACCGTGGTCATCAGGCGTGGTATCTGCACCGTTTGATGCAACAAGGATTGGCTCATGACTGGGCTATAGTCGGCGCGGGCGTGCGTGTCACAGATGCAGCCATGCGCGATAAACTGCGCGCGCAGGATTGCTTGACGACTTTGATCGAATTGGCACCTGACAGCTCCTCAGCCGAAGTGATTGGCTCAATGATCGACTTCTTGCCAATCGAAGAAGACAACGCCGCACTGATTGTGCAAATGGCGCAACCCAGCATTCGCATCGTGTCTCTGACCGTGACCGAGGGCGGCTATTTTATTGATCCCGCCACAAAGGGGTTTGATGCCACCCATCCTGATATTGTGCATGATGCCGCCAACCCGACCACGCCGCGCACCGCGTTTGGCGCGATGGTCGCCGCGCTTCTTTTGCGCAAGCAAGCGGGGACTGGCGCCTTTACTGCGATGTGCTGTGACAACCTGCTGGGCAATGGCGATGTGTTGCGCCAGACGGTTGTGTCCTTGGCTCGGATGTCAGACCCCGCGCTTGCCGATTGGATTGACGCTAACTGCAGTTTCCCCAACTCCATGGTTGATTGCATCGTGCCAGCCACAGGCGACACCGAGCGCGCTTTGGCCTTGGGAATCGGACTTGATGATGCCGCCCCCGTCACCCACGAGAATTTCCGCCAATGGGTTATTGAGGACACGTTCTGCGCAGGACGCCCCGATTGGGATAAGGTCGGCGCGCAGTTCACAGACAATGTGCACGCCTTTGAAGCGATGAAAATCCGTATTTTAAACGGCGGCCATCAGGTGATTTCCGTCCCTGCACAAGTGCTTGGGGTTGAGATGATTTCAGACTGCATGGAGCATGAATTGATCGGCGCGCTGTTCACGAAAGTCGCGCGGGACGAGATAGCACCGCATGTGCATGCCGTGCCTGATATGACGCCCGAGGCTTATGTCGACTTGATCCAAAGTCGGTTTTCCAATCCCAAGATTGTCGACACCACCCGGCGGGTTGCCTTTGATGGCTCGTCGCGCCATCCGGGGTTTGTTCTTCCGTCTGTCCGCGATGGCCTCGCGGCTGGCACCTCCATTGAAGGGCTCGCTTTGGTTGAGGCCGCTTGGGCCAGAATGTGCGCAGGGACGCGGGATGATGGCAGCCAAATCGACGCCAACGATCCTTTCTGGGCGACCCTAAACGCCACGGCACTGCGCGCAAAAGATGATCCTCTTGCATGGCTTTCGATGTCAAATATCTATGGCGACCTGATCGACAGCGATCGTTTTGTAACGGCCTTCCAAAACGCGCTTTCGGCGATTTGGGCCGATGGCATCGCAAACGCGATCCAGACCTATTTGGCGGGTCATAAGTGAACCCATCATTTGTCTTTGGGCCGTTCGACTTTGACGGCACCGAGTTACCATTGAACTATAGTGCCGCTAAGGTTCAGATCGCGCTTATGAGCTCAGAAACTGGGCAGCTGCCAGCCAGCTTGCCCTGTTCGAACATAGACCGTTCCGATTGATACAATTGCGAGCGCCAAATAAAGCCAAAGACTTGTACCAAACCATCCATTTGGATCCCGAAATCCCCAAAATATGGCCAAATTTGAAGCAAGTTTCACGGTCAAATGGATCAAAATTGCGGGAAGGATGGACCCGCCGGATAAGGTATACGCGGCAACTATTATGACGGCGTAGCACATCACATGTCCCGCAAAAAGTGGGATGGCAATCTGCGCGTGCGGGGAGTCAATGGCCCAAAGCGGAAGATGCCAGACAAACCAGATTGCGCCTATAAGGAGCGAAGCCGCCAGCCACCCAATGCGGCTGTTAAGATGTTCTTGCAAGTATCCGCGCCAGCCTAGCTCTTCACCAAGCGGACCCAGAATCAGGTTAAACAAGACCATAGATGCAAGAAGTCCCATGCCGAGCGGGGAGCCCGTGTCTGGCGCGAACGGGCCCAGCAAAATCAGGAAGATCAACGGTGCCGCAACCAGTGCCCACACAACAAGCGGGACCGTAGAGACTTTCACGACCCGACCAAGCAGATCCACCAACTGCCCGTCGCGCAAACATAGAATGATTGCCGCAAGAGACGGTCCCCACACCATCAAAAGCCAAATCGGCAGGCCGATGCCACTTTCAGGTGAACGCGCGGCTGGAATGGCAAGAATGCAGACAAAACCTGCCAGAGAGATCGCAAATGTGAGCGCGATGAACGGCAATGGGATCACTGAGAAACTCCCTTCTGTTTCAACTTTGCGATGATTGGCGCGAGTTCACTGGTGTTTTTGAGCAATGGGGTAAACGCCTCCAGAGACGTAATCGCAAAGCTCGCCGCTTCGGCACTCGACCACTGCCCCAAGATTTCACGTCGATTTATATGTGTATTGATTGTCAAAAACAGCTCAGCAACGTGCGAGGGATTCACGCCCTCGCGCACGTAGCCGACCAAGCTTTCGCTGAGGCGCTCCGTCAGGAGCGACGCAAATGCGCTTTCCAACGCGGAAAGGTAGTCACGTCTGTCAGCAAGCGTGTTCAAGGCCATAATGATGCCTTTGTCTGCACCAAGATGACTAGACCCCGCCCGAAGTAAGGCGGGGATTGGCGCAACGTTTGGAGCCTTTAAAACGTTGGCGAGTGAGCTGACTTCTTCCTCGACAAGTGCGTCTAGAACGGCGCGCTTGTTTGAAAAGTGGTGATAGAGCCCCCCGCGTGAGATTCCGCACGCCAAACGGATGTCCTCCATCTCAGCACCTGCCAGCCCTTTTTCCACGAAGACTTCACGTGCTTCCTGCAGAATTTCTTTTCGTCGGTCAGATTTTGATAAACGTGTTCGCATGAATCTCTTTTACCGACATATGTCGGTAAAAGTCAAACTTCAAAAACTGAAAAGCGTCCAAGGTCAAACCTGCCATGATAAACATCGGCCAATTTCGCGCCATGATTACGTCTTGAAGTCATGTTCCTTGTGCTCACTCAAACCGAAGCAAACGACGGCTCGCCGCCCCAAGTCTCGCTTGATTTCTAAGGCGCAGCGAAGTTTTGGACGTGCCGGTGGCTGGTTGGTGGCGTAAGGGTGGTGTTGTAGCTGCTGTTTGCGACAAGAAATGATTGTCGAAAAGAGAAGTCCGCTGAAGTGTTGCGGGTCTTATCGGGGCAGCAACTGATTGACCCTAGTGCGAGCATCCGTCAACCTATCGGCAAGTTAGGGAGCATTCCATGTATCGTTTCATTGTCCTTGTATTTGCTATGGCACCATTCGGAGCTATGGCCGCTGAATTGCCTGCGCCAGTGGTTGATGCTGACTACCGGCGCGTCGATTTGGAAGAGGCAAAACTGGGCCAATTGCTGTTTTATGATCCGATCTTGTCAGGCAATCAGACCGTCGCCTGTGCGACCTGTCACCACCCGCGCCACGGGACCTCTGATGGATTGTCGCTTGGTCTTGGAGATGGAGGCGAAGGCTTAGGGCCGATGCGCAGAGCCAATCCGGATAACATGCCAGAGCAACGTATCCCGCGCAATTCTCCCGCGTTGTTTAACCTTGGCGCGCATGAATTTACGGTGCTGTTCCATGACGGGCGCATTGCTATTGATCCGACGCGTCCAAGCGGCTTCAGAACTCCGTTGGATGACGATATGGCCGTTGGGTTCGCGTCGCTATTGTCGGCGCAAACCATGTTTCCAGTTCTCAGTCCTGATGAAATGGCGGGGCACTACGGTGAGAACGACGTGTCAAAGGCTGTGAGGCAGGGATTGATCACCGGACAGGGCGGCGCGTGGGATATTATTGCGCGTCGTGTCGCAGCGATTGATGCGTACGCGGATCAGTTCGCGGCGGTGTATCCGCATATTGAACAAGCCGATCAGATACAGTTCACCGATATTTCAAATGCGATTGCTGTTTTTATGGAGTTAGAATGGCGGTCGGACACGGCGCCGTTTGACGCGTATTTGCGTGATGAGACGGATCTTTCCGAGGCAGCGGCTTTGGGGGCTGAGCTCTTTTACGGCGAAGCGAGGTGTGCGACGTGCCACAGCGGGCCATTCCAAACCGATCACGGTTTCCACGCCATGGGCGCCCCACAAATTGGCCCAGGCAAAGCGGCCCGTTTTGAAAGCCATGCCCGCGACGAAGGGCGGTTTCGGGTGACGGGCAATCCTGTGGATGCCTATAAATTCCGAACGCCGTCGTTGCGCAACGTGGCTTTGACCGCGCCTTATGGACATGCGGGCGCCCATGCCACGCTTGAGGCGTTTCTTGAAAGTCACCTTGATCCGGTCGTTGGGCTACAGACTTACGACCAAACCCAAGCGGTGCTGCCCAATCTTGAAGGCGATGATTTTCGGGTGCTCGGCGATGAGGCCGAAATGGCGTCAATCGCTCAGGCCGTTTCCACGCCTTCTATCGCGTTGGAACAGTCTGAGGTTAAGGCGCTGTTGGCGTTTCTCGACAGTTTGACGGATACGGCCGCAATGGCGGGACGACTGGGGGTGCCAGACGCTGTTCCCAGCGGCCTTGCGGTGCCGCGCTAGTCTTTATGTATTGTCATGGTCTGATTGGCTGTGGCGCTCGCAGTTTGAGTTGTCCCGTCCGGCCAAGTGACGGTGATGGCAGCGTCTTTTGCCTGCCCCAAACCGAAATGGAGCGGCACGAGACTGCCCCCAGCATGTCCGCCGCCAATGCGTCGGTGCTGCGTCTGCCCGTTCACTGTGACCGCAGCCCCAATGGCGTCGCGATTGCTGGTGCCTTGGGACAAATTCACGCTGATCCAATTGTCTGCAGAGCTGGTGTTTTGGTAAATCCGCATGGGCGCGCGGCGGTTCACAACAACCAAATCCAACCGCCCGTCATCATCAAAATCCGCAAACGCAGCGCCGCGGGATCGCGCCATGTCCGCCACGCCCGCCGTCACTGAAACTTCGTCAAATGAACCCGTCAGGTTCTGCATCAACAGATTGTTTGGGTCTTGCATCGCGTTGCTTGGCATTTGATCGACATTGCCCTTTGCGATGAACAAATCGGGCAAGCCGTCATTGTTAACATCGCCAAACTCCGCGTGCCAGCCTGTGGATGGACGCCCGTCGTCGCCCAAGTGCGGGCGATGTGCATAAGTGCCAATGTCGAAGGGTGCAGCGGAATAGCTTCCGTCTGCATTGGCAATTTGCATGAGTTGGTCGCCCATGGAAGTCAACATCACCTCGTCGCGTCCATCCCCTGTCAAATCCGTGCTCGCGATCCCCATGCCCCAAAGCATCAGTTTGGGCCAGCCATCGGCGTCTCCCAAAAAGCGCCGCTCATCAATGTCCCACAGTTGTTCCTGCCCGTTCCGAACATAATAATGGCGGTCGTTTGAGATGCGCAGCGTGTTGCGGCCGCGCGCGTCTGGCCCTGCCAACATCGACAAAGCACAATGGCCTGGTGCAAGGGTTTCTGCGACGTAGCCGGACTGGCTTGGGCGCAGGATTGTATTGCTGTCACAAGCTTCAAAGGGGCCGTTTTCATCCTTGCGGTCGACGTAATGCCCCAGCGCGATCACGGGGCGCGCGTCTTCTTCCCACCATGCCGTCAGGGCTGTGGTCCATTGATCCGTTTGCGCGATGCCCCATTGCGTCGTGGCATCGGTGAACGTGCAATCGGGGCCGCCTTTGAGTGCGACATCAGGGCCAACGCGCATGACATAAAGGTCGGTCCTGCCGTCGTTGTCGATGTCCATTGGATAGGCCCCTGTTGTGCCAATCAAAGGCATCAAGGGGGCAGGGGCGAAGTCAAAACCGCCTTGGTTTTCCAGCAAGATGGCAGGGTTTTCACCACCCGCTGCGAAAATATCTGGCTTTTGATCTTTGTTGCAATCAAACACCGCAACACCGCCACCCACAAAGTGTTCCCATCCACCGTCGTAGCTGTGCATCGGCAATTTGTCGGTGCGGTCGGCAAAGGTGATGTCCGCACTTGCAGAAGTCGCACTCAGACAAAGAGCGCTGATCAATACGATCGTGATGTTCGTTTTCATTGGCGGCTTTCTCGCGTGACATAATCGGTGGCTGCGGTCAGTGCGAGGGCGCTTGCGCCGCGCGCCCAAACAGATCCATCCCAAGCATGTGCCACAATCTCGCAGGCGTTCTTGTTCAATGTTAGTTTGTTCACCTCAGTGCGCAGATGAACGTCTTTCGGGATGCTATAACGCATGCGTTCTCCTGACAATATGATGAGATCTGGATCAAACAGCTGGACGATATTCGCAAGCCCCAGCACGAGATATTTATTGGCGTTGTCAAAGATGGCTTGAGCAGAGGGATCGCCAGATTTGGATGCCGTCGCAAGCTGTTCCATGGCGGTTTTCTCAACGCCAAGTTTGGCTATATCAAGAACCGCAGCGGCTTCTTTGATCAGTGCATAATCCGCGAGATAGGCTTCAAGGCAACCACGCTGTCCGCAGCGGCATAACGCGCCACCGATTTGTACTTTTGTATGTCCTAGCTCGAGGCCCATGCCGCGCGCGCCGCGAAAGAGGCGATTGTTCAACACCAGCCCCATACCCACGCCATGTTCCACAGTCATGACTGCGAAGTTGGATTTACCACGTCCGTCGCCGAACCAAAGCTCGGCTAAGGTGACAATATTGGCATCATTGTCGATGAAAACAGGCGTGTCGGTTTGCTCTGAAACGATATTCGCAAGTTTGACGTCGGTCTCGGTTAACAAGGGCGACCAAGACACGGTACCCGTCGTGTGATCGATCAGTCCCGCAAAGCCGATACCGATGGCTGAGATCTGCGTTTTGGTCATGCCAGAAACATTGAGCAAATCGGCGATCAATAAGCTGATTTCATCGACCAGTTCCTCCACGGACCGTTTAGGTGCATGGGCGTCAAGAGCTGTCTCTGCCAATACGGTTCCGATAGAATCAGTGAGAATCGCAGAGTGCCGTTCGTTGGCAAGATGGATGCCAATGACATGAAAACTGTCAGGAACGATGGCAAGTGCGACGGGCGGACGACCACGCACCGTGGTTTCGCGTTTCGGGTCCTCGATTTCACGAATAAGGCCTGCTGCGATCAATTCGGCCGCAATGCCCGTGACGGCACCGGCGCTAATTGAGAGAGCGCGGGCCGTATCACTTCGAGAGGCGCTCCCGTGTCCGCGTACGTATTCAAACACTTGTTTTCGCGTGGACTTTTTCGCAAAATCACTCTCGGGCAGGGCTGGGCCGCATCCAGATGTGGACCGACTTAAGCTGTCTGAATGTAATATTGCACGCGACATACTTCACCGAGTAAAGTTAATAGGAGCTCAATGCGCCATGCATTGCTCGATGGGCCCATTTTCATACAGTAAAACACAATTGCATGACTGTTTGCAATAATACTTACTTCATTGAGTGAATTTATTTTGACATTGCAACCGGTTTCAACTTGTATTGGAGTCCTAAAGATTGGCGGCGTTAGGGAGTGCTGCCAAAATCGTCTGGGAGGACAATATGAAAAAACTTATGACGGCGGCAATGGTCGCAACAGTTGGATTCAGCTCTGCGGCTTTCGCCGAAGGCAAGCTGATCGGCGTTTCTTGGGCCAGCTTCCAAGAAGAGCGTTGGAAAACTGACGAAGCAGCAATGGTTGCGGCAATTGAAGCAGCAGGCAACACATATGTGTCCGCCGATGCGCAGTCTTCATCTGCCAAGCAGTTGACAGACATCGAAGCTTTGATGACCCAAGGCGTTGACGCGCTGATCATCAACGCATGGGACAAAGACGCCATCGGGCCTGCAATCGACGCAGCGGCCAACGAAGGCATCCCAATGATCGGCTACGACCGTCTCATCGAAGACGAGCGCACCTTCTACCTGACATTCGACAACATTGGCGTTGGCCGCATCATCGCGAAATCCGTGATGGACGTGCAGCCTGATGGCAACTATGCGATCATCAAAGGTGATCCAGGCGATCCCAACGCAGGTTTCTTGCTGCAAGGTATGATGGAAGTCATCGGTGGTGCAGTGGGCGCGGGCACAATCAACATTGCTGGCGAAAACTTCTCTGACAGCTGGAAGCCTGAGAATGCTCAGAAAAACATGGAGCAAATCCTGACAGCAAACGACAACAACATTGACGCTGTTCTGTCCCAGAACGACGGCATGGCCGGTGGCGTTGTGGCTGCTTTGTCCGCACAGGGTCTTGTGATCCCTGTTGGTGGTCAAGACGGTGACTTGGCTGCGATCAACCGCGTTGCACGTGGTACGCAGACTGTGTCCGTTTGGAAGAACTCCGTTGATCTTGGTACTGCAGCTGGCGAAATCGCATCTGCATTGGCATCTGGCACAATGATGGCTGACATCGATGGTGCAAGCATGTTCACTGGCGGCGAAAAGGGCACACCTGTTCCGTCAATCTTGCTGGACCCAACTCCGCTGACGAAAGACAACCTGAGCGTTGCTATCGATGCGGGTCACATCTCCAAAGAGCAAGCCTGTGAAGGCGCTATGGACGGTGTTGACGGTTGCGGCATGTAAGCCGAACACAGGTGTCGCGGTCTTTGGGGATCGCGACACCACCCCACCCCAACCCATTTTCCAACATGACGCGGCAAAGCCGCACGCGACTTAAGCCCCCGTGTTTAGGTCAACCAAGCACAGAGGCCTTCTGCCTTCGCTTGAGCTAGGGATGACGATACAAAATGACAGATTTACCCGAAACCAAGTCCGCGAGCCCGAATTTATTTCGCAAATTCGTAAACGGAACCGAGATTGACACACGGCTCTTGGGCATGTTCGGCGCGCTGGCCCTGATCTGGCTGGGCTTCCATTTTTATGGCGTGATTTTCAAGGGATTTGGCGCGATGCTGACCCCGCGCAACCTGTGGAACCTGTCTGTGCAGACATCGTCGATCGGGATCATGGCAACGGGGATGGTGCTGGTCATTGTGACGCGCAACATCGATTTGTCAGTTGGTGCACTTGTGGGTGTCACCGGCATGACCATGGGGATCTTGCAGGTTGATATTTTCCCGCAATTCCTTGGGCTTGGGCATCCTTTGATGTGGGTGATTACGGCGATTTGCGGCATTCTGCTTGGCACAACGATCGGCATGTTTCACGGCTGGTTGATCGCCTATCGCGGCATCCCAGCGTTTATCGTCACCCTTGGCGGCTTGCTGGTCTGGCGCGGAACGGCGTTTTTGGCCAACAACGGCAAAACGATTTCCCCGCTTGATGACACATTCAAGCTGCTGGGCGGCGGACCTTACGGCACAATCGGCGCCACTGGCAGCTGGATCGTTGGCGTCATAGCCTGCATCGTGATCATCTATTTGTTGGTCAACGGACGCCGCAAACGGATCACTCATGGTTTTCCAACCCGCCCGATGTGGGGTGAGTTGACTGTCGCCGGCTTGTCCTGTGCGATGGTCGTCGGCTCTGTTTTGCTGGTCAATTCCTACCCTTGGCCCAAAGGCATTGTGAAGCAGTATGCTGCGGCCAATAACATCGAGATTCCGCCTGAGGGCATTTTCATTAGCCATGGTTTTGCGATCCCTGTTTTGATTTTGGTCACTGTCGGCATCTTGATGACGATTTTGGTGAACCGCACCCGTTTTGGTCGCAACGTGTTTGCGATCGGGGGCAACCCTGAAGCCGCAGAGCTGGCGGGTATCAACGTTAAATGGATGACGCTTAAGATCTTTGCACTGATGGGGGCACTTGCTGGTCTTGCGGGTGTGGTGGCTTCCGCGCGTCTGAACTCCGCGACCAACGCGCTTGGGCTTTTGGACGAACTTTACGTCATTGCCGCGGCGGTGATCGGTGGCACGTCACTGGCAGGTGGTGTTGGCACGATCTATGGCGCGATCTTGGGGGCTTTGGTGATGCAGTCATTGCAATCGGGCATGGTCTTGATCGGCTTCGACACATCTATCCAACAAATCGTGGTGGGATCGGTTTTGGTCTTCGCTGTGTACCTCGACAATCTTTACCGCAAAAACGCGAAATAGGGGCTGAACAATGTCTAAAGAACGTACAGGAACCCCGCTTGTTGAAATGCGCGATATCTCTATTGCCTTTGGTGGTATTCATGCTGTCGATGGCGTTTCGCTTGATCTTTACCCCGGTGAAGTTGTGGGCCTTTTGGGGCACAACGGGGCTGGGAAATCGACCCTGATCAAGTGTCTTTCAGGGGCGTATCAGGCCGATAGCGGTGAATTTTTTGTCGACGGCAAACCTGCCACGATCACCAGCCCGCGCGACAGCCGCGATTTGAACATCGAGACAATCTACCAAACGCTTGCTTTGGCTGATAACCTTGATGCGGCCAGCAACCTATTTTTGGGACGCGAGATCACAACGCCACTTGGCTTCCTTGATGAAGGCCAAATGGAAGCGGAAACGCGCAAAATCATGGCGCGGCTTAACCCGAACTTTAAGAAGTTCAAAGAGCCTGTCTCGGCACTGTCTGGTGGGCAACGCCAGTCCGTGGCGATTGCGCGTGCTGTGTACTTCAACGCACGCATTTTGATCATGGATGAACCAACGGCGGCCTTGGGTGTGCACGAAACCGAAATGGTTGCGTCGCTCATCAAAGAGCTGAAAAGCCAAGGGTTGGGGATTTTCCTGATCAGCCATGACACCCGTGAAATGATGGAGCTCTGTGACCGTGTTGCTGTGATGAAGAACGGCCAGTTGATCGGTAACGAACGGGTTGAAGACGTGACAGAAGATGACATTCTTTCGATGATCATCATGGGGAAAAACCCAAAGGCAAAAGACTAATTTCATTGGTCTAGATTTGAGTGATCAGGGCCTAAGCCGTCCTGATCACTTATCAAAAGAGGCGTCGAGACGGGATAGGTTTAAAGCATCCTTTCAAGCGACACGTTCCATTAAATCTTCGACTCCAGCACGGTGACATTTTGCGCGATATCGCCAAAGACATTGGCGCCATCCGCAAGCGCGGTGCGCATCAACACGTGATCCCCGTCTTGCATAAAGCTGGTCTTGGCCTCGCCCTGTTGGATCGTTTCAATGGCGCGTTTTTCGGCGATGCAACTTGACCCGACGCTTTCGTAATCGGCGTTGGACACGGTTCCAGACCCAAGGATCGTCCCCGCAGGCAGATCGCGAGAATAGGCGGCGTGTTCGATCAATTCGTCAAAGCCGAATTTCATCTCGCTGCCGTTGGCATGCCCAAAATCAGCGCCGTTCAGCTGCACTTGCAGTGGCAGACACACGCGGTGATCGCGCCATGCGTGCCCAAGTTCGTCTGGCGTGACAGCAAAGGGCGCCATGGCGCAAGACGGTTTACACTGCAGCCAGCCAAAGCCCGTGGCCATCTCGATGGGACCAAGGGCGCGCAGGCTCCAATCGTTGATCATGCCCACAAGACGGATGTATTTGCCTGCGTCTTTGGCCTTGGTGCCCAAGGGCACAGCATCCAAGATCACGCCAAATTCGCCCTCAATATCAATTCCATCTGCTGCTGACGGAAAGCGCGCGGGCGCGGTGGGGGGCAAGAACCTGTCGGACAGTCCTTGATACATCAATGGGCGCTCATTCAGTCCCACAACCGGTTGGCCCCATGCTTGTTGCAGCAAAAGAGCGTGGGTTTCAAAGGCCGAGCCATCCAACCACTGCCACGCGCGGGGCAGCGGCGAGAGGGCGGTGTCTATGGCCACGGGCTGTGCCTCGGCCGCGGTGCCAGCGTTCAACGCTTCGCTTTGGCCTTGCCACGTCGGGCTGTTTTGCTCCCAAGTCTCTAATGCCATTTGCAGGGTCGTGACAGCCTGCGCAGGAACCGCGTTCGTGCCGTCTTGTGAGACAATGTGCAGTCGACCATCAGGGGTGCCATCGGCAAGAGTTACAAATTTCATGAGCTGTGTTCCCGAGACCGAGGGCTGTGAAAACCGAGAGCTGTTAGGGCTGGGCGGGTTTATCGTGGCCTAAACGGTGATGCCTTCGCTGGCGCCATTGACGAAAACTTTGGTTGTGGTGGGCACGGCGTTGGCCACTGTGGCGATGGCCATACAGGCATCGCGGCACACGGCGACAAGTGCTTGGATTTTCTCGTCAGGCTCATCGCTGGCGATCAAGACATGGCAGCTATAGGCATCGCATGCGCCGAAACCCTGTCCACCGTTTTCAGGATCAAGTGGCATGGTGGCGTATTCCGCGCGAATTTCGACTTTGATCTTGTCGATCTGCATCGGTGCTTTGTGCAGATAGCCTTTGATATGGGTCAGCAGACAAAAGGCCGCGCCCATGATCAAATAGCCCAAAGGCGAGGGCGCGGCATCATCACCGCCCATGCCTGTGCCTTCGTCGCACAAAATGTCCCAACTGCTATAATCTGCACGGGGGCTGAGGATCACACCGCGTTTGCTTTGACCCGGTCCGGGTTCGGCCACCACGTGGTAGGCAAAGCGAATGGGTTCGCCTGGTTTGATTTTGGCGCGGGGATAGGGCGGCATGGAGGTCAGCTCAGGCGTTGTTTCGGCGCGGGTCACGATCTGGGACATGGGCGTTCCTTAGATGTTGGTTTTGTCGCTGCCTTTGAGCCCAAGCATGGCGCGGGCCTCATCCGGCGTGGCGATTTGGTTGCCTTGCATTTCAAGTATCTCGCGGATTTTCGACACTTGCTCGGCATTGGATTTGGCCAATTGTCCGCGCGCGATGTTCAAAGAGTCCTCTAGTCCCACACGCACATGCCCGCCCATCTGGGCAGCCACAGCAGCCAGTCGCATTTGTTGCGCGCCAGCGGCCAAAACGGACCATTGATATGCATCGCCCAACAGCTTGTCCGCCGTCTTTTTCATGAACAAAAGATTGTCGATATCAGCGCCAATGCCGCCCAAAGTGCCCAAGACAAATTGGATGAAAACAGGCGCTTGGAAGTAGCCCTGATCTAGACAGAATTTCAAATTGTACAGATGGCCGACATCGTAGCATTCGTGTTCGAATTTGATCCGGTGATCCGCGCCGCTGAACATTTCGGAAATTTGCCGAATATCGGTAAAGGTGTTGCGAAACACATTCGCTTCGCTGCCGCGCAAAAATGGCTCTTCCCAATCGTGTTTCCAGTTTGAATAGCGCTCTGCCAAGGGGTGCAGCGCAAAGTTGATCGACCCCATGTTGAGTGAACACATTTCCGGCGAATAGTGACTGACGGCTTTGACGCGTTCTTCCAAGGCCATGCTTGGAGAGCCTCCTGTGGTGATGTTCAAAACGGCATCCGTCGAAGCTTTGACGCGTGGCAAGTAGGCATCGAAATGTTCGATCTCGCCTGAGGGCTTTCCCGTTTCAGGGACGCGGGCGTGCAGATGCAAAATCGCAGCGCCGGCCTTGGCCGCGTCGATGGATTGCGTGCCGATTTCTTCAGGTGTGACGGGCAGCGCATCCGACATGGTCGGCGTCGCGATCCCGCCCGTGATGGCGCAAGTGATGATGGTTTTGTTCATATTTGGTCCTTTATAACAGCCACAGGGCGGCACCATCCGGCGCTGGCGCCTTTGACTTTGACGGGAAAGCACATCACGTCGAACCCCGTCGCGGGCAGGGTGTCCAGAGCGGCCATTTTTTCCATGTGGCAATAACCGTGGACCATGCCTGCGCGGTGACCTTCCCAAATCAAAGATGCATCTCCCGTCTCTGATACGCGCTTGGCAGTGTAGGTAAAGGGCGCATCCCAGCTCCAAGCGTCGGTGCCGGTCACCCGCACACCGCGGCTGGTGAGATAGATCGTGGCATCGCGCCCCATTCCACAGTCCGTGCCGACATATTGCGGCGTGCCATAAGCATCGGCGGCGGCGGTGTTGACCAAAACGATATCGCCTGCGCTCAGTTCATGACCAACGCGGGCCAATTCCGCTTCGACATCCTTGGCCGTGACCACATAGCCATTTTCAAAGTGCCGAAAATCAAGTTTCACACCCGGTCCCATACACCATTCCAGCGGCACTTCATCGATGGTGATGGCGCGCGCGCCGCCATCCATGGTCGAGTGAAAGTGATAGGGCGCGTCTAGATGCGTGCCGTTGTGTGTCGACATATGTACATCTTCGACGGCCCTGCCTTCGCCGCCCGGT
>NZ_JBDMZG010000009.1:0-13027 GCF_039769035.1 Pacificibacter sp. | reverse complement strand
GGGATGTCGACATCCCGCGCTTCCCGAATGGGTTTGCCGTTGTCCAAGGTTTCCAGCACGGAAAACAGACGCGCGTGTTTTTGCACCAAACGTGCCAGCGCATAGAGATATTTCGCCCGCGCTTTGCCACCGATTTTGGCCCACTTGTTCTGAGCTTTGCGTGCAGCCGCAACGGCCGTATCTACGTCGCTTTGTGTGGCTTGGGTAAGCTGTGCCAAGACTTCACCCGTTGCCGGATTTTTGCTTTCAAAAGCGGCACCGGCGTCAGTCATTTTGCCGTTTATGAAATGCCCGAAGTGACCACCATTGTCGGCCAGCCAATTGCGGGCCTCGCTCGCGCTTTCTGGGGCTGTTCCGTAGTCCATGGTCTCGAAAATCTCTTTTACTGTCATCTTGTGGCCTCAATGGCTGTCGTGTCTATTTTTAGGGGCGCGTCGAACACATCAGCCAATCGGGTGGCGATATGCTGCAGAATAGTGACCGGTTACGTGGTGTTCGAGTTGGCGTTCAATGTCGCCCAAAAGGCTTGAAGCGCCAAAGCGGAACATGTGCGGTTGCATCCAATGCATTCCGAGTTCTTCTTTGATCAAACTTAGGTACACCAGTGAATCTTTGGCTTTTGAAATGCCGCCCGCAGGTTTGTAACCCACACGAAAGCCTGTGCGCGCCTGATAGTCGCGAATGGCACGGATCATGGTGAGCGACACGGGCAGGGTGGCATTGACGCTTTCTTTGCCGGTTGAGGTTTTGATGAAATCGGCACCCGCCATCATACAAATATACGAGGCACGAGCGACATTTCGCAAAGACCCAAGTTCGCCCGTGGCCAAAATGGCCTTCACATGCGCATCGCCGCAGGCCGCGCGAAATGCGCGCATTTCATCATACAGAGCTTGCCAGTTTCCGGTCAAAACATGGCGGCGGGAAATGACGATATCGATCTCACGCGCCCCCGCTTTGACGCTTTCCTCGATCTCTTGCACGCGCAAGTGAAACGGCGATAGGCCAGCAGGAAAACCAGTTGAGACGGCGGCCACAGGGATGCCCGTGCCGTCCAGTGCCTCAACGGCGGTTTCAACCATATCGTGATAAACACAGACAGCGCCTGTGGTGATGCCATCCATGCCAAGTGCGTCCAAAATATCGCGGCGCACTGGGTTTGCGGCCTTGGCGCACAGGCGTTTCACACGACCCGCTGTGTCGTCGCCTGCCAAAGTGGTCAGGTCGATCATGGTGATGGCTTTGAGCAGCCAAGCGGCTTGGTGATCTTTTTTGACAGAGCGCCGCCCAGGCAAGGTCGCGCAACGGCGTTCGATTGCCGATGTATTGGCCTGCGCGCCAAGTGCCCAGTCAAGATCGAGCGGCACGCCGGTGTTGCGTGGCTCGTGCACTTGCGGCAAATGCGTAGTGGTCTGCGCAGGTGTCATTTCGGTGGTGGTCATCATTGCGGCTCCGTCTATCTGCACGCCTAGGCTGGCATGATGCATGAGCTTTGGCAATGTTTGACCTATTGGTCAAATGTTTTACGCGAAATGTGCCGCAACGTAGGGTTTGGGCGCCTGCATTTACGGCAAGTTTGGGTGACAGCCCATAGCAAAACGAGTAAAGCCAGTGTGAGAGAGCTAAAACCCAAAGGTGACTTATGTCTAACCCAACATCTTTTGATCGGTCCATCAAGATTGCGCCCTCAATCTTGGCGGCTGATTTCGCAAATTTTGGTCAAGAAATCGAAGCCGTCGAAGCGCTAGGCGCCGACTGGATCCATGTCGATGTGATGGATGGGCACTTTGTGCCAAACATCACGTTTGGTGCGGCGACCTGTAAAGCCATTCGCCCACACGTCAAAACTGTGATGGATGTGCATTTGATGATCGCGCCTGTCGACGCCTACATCGAGGACTTCGCCGATGCTGGCGCTGATTTTATTACCGCGCATCTGGAAGCTGGCCCCCATATTCACCGCACGCTTCAGGCCATTCGTGGCGCGGGTGCTAAAGCGGGGCTTGCTTTGAACCCTGGCACATCTGTGGATGACGTCGCCTATCTGTTGGATATGGTCGATCTTGTGTGCGTCATGACTGTTAACCCAGGTTTTGGCGGACAAAAGTTCATTCATTCTCAGGTCGAGAAGGTCCGCAAATTGCGCGCGATGATTGGTGATCGCCCGATCCATATTGAAATCGATGGCGGAGTAGATCCGACGACAGCACCGCTTGTTGCCGCCGCTGGGGCAGACGTTTTGGTTGCAGGTTCCGCAGTGTTTAAAGGCGGATCAGTTCAAAATACGGCACCTTACGGGGAAAACATTGCAGCAATTCGAAAAGCCGCCCAAACGCTTGCCTAAGAAGCGCGCGTAAAGGGGGCGGCGCAACCTGCCCCTTTTGCGTTGTCAATTTAGGTGCTCGCAACGGCATTCCGAAGTGTCAACCGGTCCATCTGTGCCATAGGCGCAATAAACGTCACATGGTCCCGTTGCGACAGTATTTCGACATCTTCAGCGTAATCCAAGGTGAGATCACGCACGATATCGGGCGTCCATCCAGGCACGTCACATGGCGGCGATTTGAACTGATCGAGTGCAAATTCGTCAATAATTTCCTGCACGGCTTGTTCATAACTCTGGGGCGTGTCGTCGGGGTGGTCATTGAAGTAACTCTGAAATTTCGAAACGCCCTCAGGCAATAGCACGCTTTGAATAACGGCATGCGCATCTGTAAAAACTGTGCCCTCGGGGGCGTTGGTGAGATGTTTTAAAACGCGTGGCCAGATGAGAGGCGCATCCTCGTCGCGCCAAAGCGTAAACTTGGCTTGCGGAAATTTGTTTTGCAGTTGGTCTAGGGTGTCGACCCAAGACAGGGTGGTTGGATCACTGTCATCGACGACAAACCTTAGAGATTTTGATTTTAATTCGGCATTGGCAACGGAACTCACCAAGTGTGCAGGGTTCCGTAGCGCCAATGCGATGTGAAGCTCATGCTGAGAAAAGAACTCAGAAATGCGTGAGAGCAGTTGGAAGTTTGACGCATAAAGTCGACCGCGATCAAACATGCGATTAAAGTCACCAATCATGCTTTCATTCTGAAGCAACATGCTGTGCGCGCCAGTGCAGTCGCCCAAAAATGCGTTCAGCACTTCGTTCTCTTCGTGCAAAATTGGTGGCAGCCCATCAAGGCGTTTCAAGGTGGCCCCAAAAATTCGGTTCTGCTGCCTCAAAACTGGCGTCACAATGTTCTGCTCTAAAAGCATTTGTCTGTTTTGGTTGAGCGCTTTCGCGAGAAATGGTGCTCTTGTGTGGTGCGCGCCAATTTGGAACGTTATTCGCATGGTTTCATCCGTTTCATGACGTCTTGCAAAGCACATTGTACCGCTGATGTTTTAACGGGTGGTTTCGCGGCGCTCAACTGCAGAGATTTTTTGTAGACTCGCGTCTGCGTTTGGACGCTTTGGGCGTGGTGAGATCAATGACCGGCGAGACGACTTTTGTCTGACCAAAGTGGCTATGTATCGGGCATCCGTTTCGTGCATTATTGCCGCGCTAATCTTTGAAAAAGCTTAAAAAAACGACACTATGCAGACCGCTTTTGTGTTGCTGCATCGCAGCGCCTAGTACACTATCAATTCAGCATCAAGGAGCGGACATGTCTATTACAGCAGGTATCTACCATTTAACCCACTACAAATATGACAAGCCAGTCACTTTGGGTCCGCAGGTCATTCGGTTGCGCCCCGCACCGCATTCACGCACGCGGGTGATTTCGCACAGCCTGTCCGTCTCTCCTGCTGGTCATTTTGTGAATCATCAGCAAGACCAATACGGCAACTGGATGGCGCGTTTGGTGTTCCCCGAACCAGTCACTGAGTTTAAGATCGAGGTCGATTTGGTTGCGGATATGTCTGTCTACAATCCGTTTGATTTCTTTGTGGAAGACAGCGCCAAAGAGTTCCCGTTTACCTATGATGCGGACATTGCAGAAGATCTTTCAATCTATCTGCGCGCAGAGCCGGTTGGAAAACTGCTCAAGAAATTCATAAAAAGCATCTCGCGCGATCCGGTCGTGACCATTGATTTTCTGGTGATGTTGAACAGCCGTCTGGCAAACGAAATCAACTACGAAATTCGTATGGAACCGGGCGTGCAAACCGCCGAACAAACCCTCAAGCGCGAGGCGGGGTCTTGTCGTGATACAAGCTGGTTGTTGGTGCAAGTCTTGCGCAATCTTGGTTTGGCCGCGCGGTTTGTCTCTGGCTATCTGATCCAGTTGAAACCTGACCTTGTGGCGATTGACGGACCTGCAGGAACCGATACCGACTTCACCGATTTGCATGCTTGGGTCGAGGTGTATCTGCCTGGCGCGGGCTGGGTTGGGCTTGATCCAACATCGGGGCTTTTGGCGGGCGAAAGCCACATTCCATTAGCCGCGACACCGCATTATCGTCACGCGGCACCAATTTCTGGCGTCTCCAGCGATGTTGCTTCTGATTTTTCCTTCGACATGCAGGTGACGCGTACAGCGGAACATCCGCGCATCACCAAGCCGTTTTCCGACGATTCTTGGGATGATCTCAATGCGCTGGGCCTTGCCGTCGATAAGCGTCTGAATGACGGGGATGTGCGCCTCACCATGGGGGGCGAGCCGACGTTCGTCTCTATTGATGACTTTGAAAGTTCTGAGTGGAATTCCGACGCAGTCGGCCCGACAAAACGCGGTCTCGCTGACACGCTGATCCGGCGTTTGCAGGAAAGTTTTTCAAGCGGCGGGTTGCTGCACTATGGGCAGGGCAAATGGTACCCAGGTGAAACCTTGCCAAGATGGACGTTCTCGCTGTTTTGGCGCAAAGACGGCCAGCCAATCTGGCATAACCCTGAGCTTTTGGCGCGTGAGGACACGCAAGAAGACGTTGGCCCCGACGATGCGCAAGCACTTTTGGTGGCGATTGCAACAAGCCTTGAGGTCCCACAAGAAAACGTCGTGCCAGCCTTTGAAGATCCGGCCGATTGGATTGTAAAAGAGGGCAATCTGCCCGCGAATGTGACGCCGGACAACTCCAAGCTCAAGGATCCTGAAGAGCGGGCACGGATTGCCAAGGTATTCGAACGTGGCCTGACGACACCTGCGGGCTATGTATTGCCAGTCCAGCGCTGGCAAGCGCGTGCGCAAAGCAAATGGCTGTCCGAAGTTTGGGAAATGCGTCGCGGCAAAGTCTTCTTGGTCGCGGGGGACAGCCCCGTTGGCTATCGCCTGCCGCTTGGTGCCTTGCCGCATATTCCAGAAAGCGAGTATCCGTTCATCAATCCACAAGACCCAACGGAAGAGCGCGCGCCTTTGCCGGATGCCGTTGTTCCCCAAGTGGTCACGTCAACGCAACCTGTGTCCAGCCGTCAAGAAACGCCTGCGAGCCAAACACAGGTCGGGCAAACGCTGCACGATCTGAGCGGACGCGTGCGCACAGCCGTGTCCGTCGAAGCGCGTGACGGACGCCTGTGTGTGTTCTTGCCGCCTGTTGAAAGGCTCGAAGACTATCTTGAGCTCATTGCGGCTGTTGAAGCGGCAGCGAAAACCACGGGCCGCAAGGTTTTGATTGAAGGCTACGCACCGCCGCATGATCCACGCATTGAAGTGTTGCGCATCGCACCTGATCCCGGCGTTCTTGAGGTCAATATTCACCCCGCTGCAAGCTGGGAAGAATGCGTCGAGACGACCGAAGTTGTCTATGAGCAAGCGCGCCAGTGTCGCTTGGGCACTGACAAATTTATGACCGACGGCCGCCACACGGGCACAGGGGGCGGTAACCACATTGTTGTTGGGGGCGCGACACCCATTGATAGCCCGTTCTTGCGCCGTCCAGATTTGCTCAAAAGCTTGATCTTGTTCTGGCAACGCCATCCGAGCTTGTCCTACTTGTTCTCAGGCACCTTTGTTGGCCCCACCAGCCAAGCGCCGCGTATCGATGAGGCGCGCCACGACGGGCTATACGAACTCGAAATTGCGCTTGATCAGATTTGGCCGCCCGAAGATGGCACCCCGCCGCCACCGTGGTTGACCGATCGTTTGTTGCGAAATGCGCTGATCGACGTCACGGGCAACACGCACAGAACCGAAATTTGCATCGACAAGCTCTTCTCACCGGACGGACCAACAGGTCGGTTGGGGCTTGTGGAGTTCCGCGGCTTTGAGATGCCACCGAACCCGCGTATGAGCCTTGCGCAGCAGGTGCTGATCCGATCCATTATTGCGCGCTGCTGGGATGATCCGATCAGTGGAAACCTGACGCGCTGGGGCACAACGCTGCACGATCGCTTTATGTTGCCGAACTTCATCTGGGAAGACTTCCTTGACGTGCTTGCGGACCTGTCTCAGCACGATATGAAACTTGATCCTGAATGGTTTACAGCGCAGTCCGAATTCCGGTTCCCGTTCTGCGGCGAAGTCAGCCTTGAAGGCATGACCTTGGAGCTGCGTCAAGCGCTTGAGCCATGGCATGTGCTGGGCGAAACCGGCGCAATCGGCGGCACTGTGCGCTACACCGACAGCTCGTCAGAGCGCTTGCAAGTCAAACTAACGGGCGCAAATCCGGACCGCTATATTGTGACGGCAAACCAGCGCGTGGTTCCGCTGCAAAAAACGGCTGAAACGGGCACCCGTGTTGGTGGCGTGCGCTACAAGGCTTGGAAGCCTGCCTTGTCACTGCATCCGGTGTTGGAGGTCGACGCACCATTGACCTTTGATATCTACGATACTTGGTCTAAACGGTCATTGGGCGGATGTCGTTATCACGTCGCTCATCCGGGGGGGCGTAGTTTTGACACCTTCCCTGTGAACGGCAACGAAGCGGAGGCACGGCGTTTGAGCAGGTTTGAAAAGATGGGGCACAGTGGCGGGACGTTTGTACCGACACCTGAACGCACGCATCCGGAATTTCCGATGACGCTTGATCTGCGCCGCCGCGCTGGGCTGTAACAACCATGTCGACCGCGCCTTCTCAGACGACCGATGATGCGAGTTCCAATCTGCTTGACGGATATGTGGAACAGGTCGCTGCGGGCGCGCGGCACAATGACGAAATGGTGGGGCCAGATGGCAATCTGAAACCCGTTTGGGCCCCCTTTTTCGAGCATCTTAGCAGCTTAAGTCCCAAAGATTTGTCGCGCAGGTTTGCGCGCGGGGATCAGTATTTGCGTGACGCAGGTGTGCTGTATCGCCAGTACGACGAAAGCATGTCGAGCGAACGAAAATGGCCGCTCAGCCATATTCCGGTTATTATCGAAGAGCCGGAGTGGCAGAAAATTTCCGCGGGCTTGATCGAGCGAGCCAATCTTCTTGAAGGCGTTTTACGTGATTTTTACGGCGCCAACACGCTGGTCAGTTCGGGCCAATTGCCTGCGACCATTCTCAGCCAAAACCCAGCGTGGTTGCGGCCGATGGTTGGTACTATCCGAGAAGATGAATCTGTCCTAAATTCACTTTCGTTCGAGCTTGGCCGTGGTCCTGACGGAAAATGGTGGGTGATCAGCGATATCGTTGAGGCGCCATCAACCACGGGCTTTGCAATCGAAAACCGCATCGCGATGGGCCGCGTGTTCCCGAACTTTTTTAACGGGGCAAATATTCACCGTTTGGCGGGGTTCTTTCAAAAGTTCCAAAAGACGCTTCTTGAAATGAAAGGGCAGGCGGACGGCGAAATCGCGCTATTGTCGCCTGGACCATTGAACCAAAACTACGCGGAACATGCTTATATTGCGCGCTATTTGGGGCTGTTGCTGGTCGAGGGCGAGGATTTGATCGTCCAGAATGGGCAAGCGATGGTGCGAACTGTTGCTGGCAATAAGCCGATCAGCCTGCTTTGGAACCGTTTGCCCAGCAAAATGTTCGACCCGCTGGAACTTGACCCAACGTCCATGATCGGCACGGCTGGCTTGGTGCAAGCTGTGCGCGATGGAGAGCTTAAGACGGTCAATATGGTCGGGGCAGGGGTGCTGGAAACGCGGGCCTTGATGGCGTTCTTGCCCAAGATTGCGCGCGCGCAGCTTGGGCGTGGATTGTCTTTGCCCAACATCGCGACGTGGTGGTGCGGACAAGACAGTCAGCGCAGCGAGGTCTTGGCCAACCGAGACCGCATGATGGTCGGTGATGCGTTTTCGACGACACCGCTCATGGCCGATATAACGACGATGTCGCTTGGCTCAGACCCGCGCAGTCCTCAGGCTGCCGAGTTGGCTGAGATTCTTCAGAAAAATGGTGCAAATCTTGTTGGGCAAGAGTCGGTCACACTGTCGACGACACCGTCTTTTGAAGACGGTCGCCTTGTCGCGCGCCCGATGTGTCTGCGCATTTCCTTGGGCCGTACTGCGGATGGCTGGGCCGTGATGCCGGGTGGATACGCGCGGATCAGTGGTGGTTCAGATGCCAAGGCCTTGACCATGCAGCAAGGCGGAAAAGTTGCAGACGTTTGGATCACCAGCAAGTCCAAGGTCGAAACGCCGTCACTTTTGACTGAGAACGACGCGGCCTACAGCCACAACAGTACCCAATCGATTTTGCCCAGCCGCGCCGCCGACAATCTGTTTTGGGTTGGTCGGTATGTTGAACGTGCAGAGCAAAATATGCGACTTTTCCGCGCTTATTTTGCACGTATTTCAGACGGCGCGAAGCATGATGATTCATTGCCAAAATTCATGCGGGCTGCGCTCATGGACAAAGTTGCGCCCGAGGCGCATGCCATGGCGCAGAATTTTGCAAAGCCGCTTGAATTTGCGTTGCAGTCTGCGGCGCGCATCAGTGATCGCGTGTCCCCCGACGGCTTGATGGCGTTGCGGGCTTTGGTGACGCAGCTCAGTGACTTGGATTTACACACGATCACGCCTGACGATATTCCGATCGAGATCTCGGCGCTTTTGCGGCAGGTCACGGGGTTTTCGGGCCTTGTGCACGAGAACATGTATCGCTCAGACGGATGGCGGTTCCTGAGTTTAGGGGTGTCGTTGGAACGCGCTGCCAACATGTGTGGCATCCTTGCGGCTGGCATCGACGAAAAGGCGCCTTTGGGCATGTTTGACCTCGCGCTCGACGTCGGCGACAGCGTGGTGTCGCACCGCGCGCAATTCATGAGCCAAGCCAGCACGGCCTCTGTTTTGGGGCTTTTGGCTTTTGATCCGCAAAATCCACGATCCATACGCTATCACCTGTCACGGGCGCGCCAGCATATTTCGCGGTTGCCGCGCCAAGACAGCGGACATGAACTGAGCGATGTTGCACGTGAAGTGTTGCGCTCTGAAGCGCATCTCATGACCAGTGAGACAGCGCAGGTCAATCCGGCGTTTTTGATCCAGCTGCGCCAAGACATCTGGAAGATTTCAACCGCGCTGAACAAGGCCTATTTTGTCTGATCATGATTTATAGCATTCGCCTCAAGATCACCCACAACTACAATCAATCGGCGACCAATGGGCGGCATCTCATTCGTGTCTTGCCCAAAATGATTGCCGAGCGCCAGCACGTCACCACCCACCACGTGGAGATCCTGCCAAAGCCTGACACGCGGCGTGATGCGGTTGATTTCTTTGGCAATGTGACCACGACCTGTGTGCATTCCCAACCGCACAAAGAGATGGCCATTAAGTTGGCGTGCCATGTTGAGATGTCTCCGGCGTTAAGCTGGATGGACACGTCAGGAGCGGCAAAAGACCTGCGAAGCTGCTGGATGGCAGTGACGGATCTTGGGCCTGACTCTCCTTTGCATTTTCTAGGGCCATCACAACGTCTGCGGCCGAACAGCGCCATCACAGAATTTGCCAAAGCGATTTATGCACCGCAGGACAGTGTTGCTGCGAATGTCATAAGCATTGGCCAAGCATTGTATGACGCGATGACTTTTGACAGTGCGGCGACAGACGTCGACACCGACCCAGCAGACGCGTTTCAATTGCGCCGCGGCGTGTGTCAGGACTTTACACATATTATGATCCTTGCGCTGCAAGCCGTGGACATTCCGGCAGCGTATGTCAGCGGATTTTTACGCACCTTGCCCCCAGAAGGTGGTGTTAAGCTTGAAGGGGCGGATGCGATGCACGCATGGGTGCGCGCGTGGTGCGGGCCCGCGCAAGGTTGGGTCGAATATGACCCGACAAATGCAACGCTTGTGAGCACGGACCACGTCGTTGTGGGCTATGGTCGCGACTACGCCGACCTGCCGCCCGTGAACGGTCACTTGAGATCTTCAGGCGGGCAGGTAAATGCGCAGGCGGTCGATATGGAAGTCGTGAGTTAGTCTGGCGAAACAGTATGGCTGCGTTTGGACGCCGCAACGTTGTGCCAAGCCAGTTCCAGCATCTCAGCGCTGACTTCAGCTGGCTCGCCTTGGTATCTGCACGCGGCGATAACGTGTTGCAAAATAAAGCCTGGGTGCGCCCCTGAGGTTGCATAGCCTTCGTCGACATATTTGTCCTTAAAGAAGGCCTTAATGATGTCAGGTTTCCACTCAAGGTTCAGCCTGTTGCACGCGCCCTCGAACACTTCCATGTATTCGTCTTCGGTTGGGCTTGGTACGTGGATTTTGAAATAGATCCGCCGCAAACCAGCAGCGTCGCCCAAGTCAGATGGCGCCATATTTGTCGAGAAAACGACAAGCTGATCAAACGGTACGGTGAATTTTTTACCGGTGTGGAGCGACAGAATGTCGAAGCCCTTTTCAAGCGGCACAATCCAACGGTTCAGGTAATCTTGTGGCGTTTCAACTTGGCGACCAAAGTCATCCAAAACGAACACGCCACCGAGGGCTTTCAAATGCATCGGGGCTTCATAGAAGCGTGATGTTTCTTCGAAAGACAAGTCCAGCATTTTGAGTGTCAGCTCACCACCGGCAAAGACGATCGGGCGTTCACAGCGCACCCAACGCTGATCAATTCTAGGCGCGTCTTCAGGTGCGGGAGCTTCGATGTGAAGGGTCTCATCGAAAAAGCGAATGATTTGATTGCCGATGATGATTGCATAGGGAAAGAACACGTGGTCACGGAATGACTTTCCGAGTGCTTCTGCCAAAGATGTTTTGCCGTTACCCGCTTCGCCCCAAAGCAACATCGACCGACCAGAGTTTGCCGCTGGGCCGAGTTGCGACTTTAGGATGTTGGGGATCACGAGGTGCGAAAACGATTTGTCCAAGTCATTACGGTGGACTTCTTCGTGTGAAATTGACTGCGACCGAATTTGATCGGAAAACTCTTTCAATGTGACGGGGGCTGGGCCGACATACTGTGATACGGCATTTGCCTCTAACGCCCACTTGTTGCCGAGATCAGTCAAGCTGTAGCGGATGTCTGATTTGATATCATCTGTTGATGAAAGACCTTGTGCCTCAACCAACTGCAGACTTGTCATCTCTTTAATCAGCTGGCGACAAATCAGCTTCGGAAGCTTAATAACGTCAGAAATTTGTGTCGGCGTTAGAATGCCGCCCTCGTACAAAGTTTTGCTTACGAGACCCACCAAAAAGCTGGTCGAAAGCCCTGTATCTTCGATTGTCCGTGGAGACGGCGCACACTCAAAAATATTCATGTGAAGTAGCTCCAATTCACTGCCAGCGGACGATTTGAAGTAGAAAAACTGTCAAATCCCACTTTGTAGATATGTGCCATTTAGCACGCGTAATAAGCGTTTTTAGCGCCATCAGCAAAATTCTGCTGACTGAGGACGTGTCATAAATGCATGCCCTGAGCCAAAATAGTCAAGAGTATATATACTTTTGTTTCGAATACGTCTTAACTGCCTGTAATCTTGGCACATCAGGTGATTGAGGAATTAAAATTGATTATACGTTCAGCTTTAACATTGGCAGTTGTACTCACTTTGTCGGCCTGTGACGGGATCGGCCTTAGTGAATTTAGCGCGACGAGCGATGGCCCCGCATCATTGGATAGTGAGGCAAATCGCGAGTTTTACCCCAACGAACAAGAGCTCGTCGAAGGTCAGGCTCAGTTCAATGAAGGTAACTACGGTCTCGCGTTTCAGGCGTACAGAAAAGCCGTCAACGCAGCCAACACTGACCCTGCAGCCTGGTTGGGCTACGCGGCCTCAGCAGACATGCTTGGCCGATTTGATGAGTCCGAAAAGGCCTATCGTTTGCTGAAACCAGTCATCGGCAACCGGATCGAATATCTGAACAACTATGGATATTCTTTGTTGCTGCGTGGCGAGTTGAGAGAAGCGCGGAAGTATTTCGTCAGAGCGTATGAAATCGATCCGTCGAACGAATT
The DNA here is from genome assembly GCF_039769035.1 of Pacificibacter sp. Lineage (NCBI taxonomy): Bacteria > Pseudomonadati > Pseudomonadota > Alphaproteobacteria > Rhodobacterales > Roseobacteraceae > Pacificibacter > Pacificibacter sp. Next base: position 780 of record NZ_JBDMZG010000009.1, on the reverse strand, counting down.
CGCAGCTAACAATTTGGAAATGTTGCGTAATTCCGTGAACTATCCACGGCGTTCTGCTGGCGATTTGCGGAGCCTCTAATGTTCAGTTTGTGGTGCCCATGCATTTAATTGGTGCTTTGGCACTCTGCGGAGCTATAGGGCTATTGGTTTGGATCGCCATCTGCGACTTTCGCACGTTGACGATCCGAAACAGATATATCTTGATATTGATTGCCCTATACGTTCCGACACTTTTTTATCGCGGGTTCGAAAGCCTGCCGAGCGATCTAATCGCTGCGGCGGTCCTTTTCGTTATAGGTTTTATCAGCTGGGAACTGAGGATGATCGGCGGGGGCGACGTTAAGCTATTTTTCGCCCTTGGTTTGTATCTCGGCTACGATGGATTGGGCGCCTTTTGCGTGCTGCTGCTCGTTTTGTCATTGGCGGCGCTTTTAGGGCTTACATTGGTTCGAAAGTTTGCTGTGCCGGAGCCCTCAAGCTACATAATGCAGCGCCTCAAGGTCATCACCGCTGAGCAAAAATTGCCCTATGGTGTTATTTTGATTGGCGCATCACTTCCGCCGATTGTGGCAGGTGCACTGACCATTGGTTGATAATTGGTCGGTTTCGTGGTTAAACTATAGACTATTAGGCTGGCCAATAGACGGCAGGGCCTCGTTGTTTTCAATTCATATCTGCAATATTTTGTACGTCGTCAGAGTTTTTGGGTCCAGAGGCTGCGTAATTTAGGCGAGTATCTGGCTCATCTGGTTGGTTGTATTATGCGGCGCGTGTGCTGTG
>NZ_JBDMZG010000175.1:0-7757 GCF_039769035.1 Pacificibacter sp. | reverse complement strand
TGATCTCGGCCAGACGGCGCGTCGCCATTTGCACCGCTTCTTCGGGCACGCCGCGTGCGATCATTTTGTCGGGATGATTGTCGCGTACCAACGCGCGGTAGGCAGATTTGATGTCGACCAATTTCATAGTCGGATCGACCCCCAGAATATCATAGGGGTCACGCACCGCGTCTGGCACGAACCGCGCGCGGATAATGCGAAACTTGCGCTCACTGATTTCAAAGATTTCTGCGACCCGCTGTAAAAACGCATCTTCGTTCGGGTGGTATTCACCATCTGCCATTGCGATATGAAACAACCCGTCCAATAGGTCGAACAATGGATCACACGCGTCGCCGTACATGGCCTTGACCCGCTTGGCGTAATCTTCAAACCCTGCAACATCTTGGCGCGCCAAGTTGAAAACGCGCCCTGCTGCGGCTTCATCTTCTGCGCTGATGTGGAACACTTCTCTAAATGCGGTGACTTCGGCGCGGGTCACTTGCCCGTCCGCCTTGGCCATTTTTGCGCCAAGGGCGATGACGGCAATAGCAAACCCGACGCGACGTTCAGGTTCTGAACGCAAGCGTTCAAAAACCGCAGATAGGCTTTCACCAGAGCGTAACGCCGCAAGGGCATCTAAGATGCGGTACCAAATGGACATAAAATAACTTTAAACTACCGACCGACAGGTGTCAGGTCACAAACGCATGAGGAGGCCACCGCATGCGTCAACGCACCCCTTTATAAAATCTTTTGCATAAATAATGCGTCAAGCCAGCGATCAAATTTGTAGCCCGATTGCGGAATACGCCCGACTTCTTTGTACCCAAGCGCCTCATGGAACGCGATCGACGCTGTGTTATCCGCATCAATGACGCCAATCATTGATTTGTGGCCCGCCTCGCGCGCGTGCTCTTCGATCGCGATCAACAAGATGCGCCCAAAGCCCTGCCCCTGTGCGGCATCGCTTAGGTAGACAGAATGCTCCATGGTAAAGCGGTAACCGTTGTTGGAACTGCGAAACTGCTCATAGGTTGCATAGCCTGCCACCTCACCGTCTAGCTCGGCCACGTAAAATGCGCGCCCTTCCTCAATGCGGCGTGCGACCAATGCAGCCCATTCTTCTTCCGTTTTTTCCACGGACGAAAATGTTGCCGTTGAGTCAGCAACGACGGGCTTCATAATTGCTTTCAAAGCTGATGCGTCGTCTGGTGTAGCTATGCGAAGTTTCATGCGATCCAAATCTCCCCAGATGCTGATCCTATTTCAGCTTGCAAGGATGCCGTTGCGCCCTCACCTATTGAAACATATTCCATGGCCTGAACAAACGGCGAAATTGCATCGCGCAAATCTGTTGCCATTGGGTGCGTTAGTTTTAAGCGGCGCAACCGCAAATCGCGGTGCGGCAGGTGTTGCGTTGGATGATCTGAGTCCCATTGAATAAAGGTTGGGAAACATCCGTCGAACAAAGGCATGCCATCCTCGGGCACGATCATGCGCCACGCGTAATTGCCACGCTCAAATGACATGATCCGGCCCACATTGGCTGGCGCGCGTTCCCACGCCTCATCAAGATCATCGCAGCGCACGACCCAATTCGTCAATTTCGGAGCCCCGCCGAACTCATCCAAACCAAACCACCTTGCATGCGGAGGCTTTGGTGCATTTGGATCAGCCGAAATCACTTCGAAATACGCGCCGCGATCAAGTCCAACAACGTGATTATGTGTTCCCATCCGCGCGTGTTCGCCGCGTGGCTCCATAGGGACGTCGAGCAATCCTTCCGCCCAAAGGCGCCCCTGCGTCAAATCAGCAGCAGACACCACCAAATGGTCGAAAAAATACGACATAAACCACCAATTCTCAAAAACTCTATTGAAAGAGTCGGGAAATGCTCCAATTACCTGTATGGTGAACATCTAACAAGGGAAAGAAAAGAACAAAATGCTCCTAAGACAACTTGAGAAATTTTTTGGCGGCGAAGCGTCTGGGGGTATCATTCTGATGATCTCCGCTGCCGCAGCCATGATCGTTGCGAACTCGTCATTGTTTGGCGCGTATGACGGTGTCCTAGGGTCCTATTTTGGCATAACGCTGAATGGCGCGGGCATCGAAAAACCGCTTATCTTGTGGATCAACGACGGTTTGATGGCGGTGTTCTTTTTGCTGGTCGGCTTGGAACTGAAAGCAGAATTGCTTGAAGGGAAACTTAAAGACCCTCGCGATATTTTGCTGCCAGGCATGGCTGCCGTTGGCGGCATGTTTGTGCCTGCCGCAATCTACTTTATGTTCAACTTCAGCTCACCAGAAACGCATGCTGGCTGGGCAATCCCTGCGGCGACTGACATCGCATTTGCACTGGGTATTTTGGCACTCGTAGGCAGCCGCGTTCCGACATCATTGAAAGTGTTTTTGCTGACACTGGCGATTTTGGATGACCTTGGCGCCATTTTGATCATCGCGTTCTTCTACACAGCTGAACTCAAAATTGACTATCTATTCCTGTCCTTGATCCCGCTTGCAGGCATGTATTTCCTCAACCGCTCTGGTGCGCACCGTATTGCGCCAATCATCTTGCTGGGCGCTGTGTTGTGGGTATTGGTGCTCAAATCGGGCGTCCACGCGACCTTGGCCGGCGTGATCACAGCGTTCTTTGTTCCGATGAAAGACAAATGGGGCAAATCACCGCTGCACTCACTTGAGCACGCGCTCTCGCCCTATGTGTTGTTCGGCATCGTGCCGATCTTCGCCTTTGCCAACGCAGGTGTCGTTTTCGAAGGCGTCTCCTTCTCCAATCTATTCGACCCGTTGCCACTTGGCATCGCGGGCGGCTTGATCTTGGGTAAACAAATCGGTGTCTTTGGCATCACTTGGATCTTGGTGAAATTGGGCGTGGCACAAAAACCGTTTGGGGCAACCTGGCTTCACATCTACGGCGTCTCAGCCCTTGCTGGCATCGGCTTCACTATGTCACTCTTCATTGGCGGCCTGTCGTTCGAAGATCCATTCTTGATGAACGAAGTACGCATCGGCGTTGTCAGTGGCTCAGTCATTTCCGCGATTATCGGCTACTGCGTCTTGCGCTTTGCGCCCCTGAAAGAGGGCCACACGGAAGAAGCGAAAGCCAAAGCCGCTTAGTAACTTAACACATCCGAAACAGACAAAGAGCGGGGCGCAGGCCTCGCTCTTTTGGTTTCATGCTTGGCTCTTTTGATCATGGAATGGTCAAGGTGTTCAGTGCGAGGCATTCGCTTGCGCGCGTAGCGTTGACAGACGGACATCGGAACCGTACCAGTGGATTGAAATCAGACGCCCCCAGATTCACCGGCGTTCGATAGCGGAAATCTTTGCAAAAGCAGGAGCGTAGCATGAATTACGTCGTGATGATAAAATGGGGCACAGGCTACCCCGCAGACGAATTCAACAGAACCTATCGCGCTGCTCTTGACCATTCACCACAAGGCACAAAGGTTCTATGCCTCACGGATGACCCGACCGGTCTAGACGCAGGCATAGAAATCGCGACCTTGCCAGACATCCCTCTTGACCGAAAAAAATGGACCCCCGGAATGTGGCCTAAGCTGTCGATGTTCAAGCCAGATGTCCTGCCTAAAGGCGCCAAAATTCTGTATGTCGATGTTGATATTGCTGCAGTAGGGGATTTGTCGGTTTTGTTCGATATGATTGTGCCTGAAAAGGTCCAAATCATCCGAGACTGGAAAACCTACCACGAACAATGGTTTCCCAAATTGTTCCCAAGCAACCGCACCGGAAATTCATCCGTACTAGGATTTGTAGCCGGCGAAAACACCGACATATGGGACCGCTTTGTTGCGGACCCTGAGGGCAGCTTTGAAACGCTTAAAAACGATCAAATATTCATTTCCGAAGTCGCCAAATCTGTCGACTACCTTCCCGAAGATCTGATCGGATCGTTCAAAAAAACGGTCGCCCCGTTGCCGCCTTTGTCGTGGTTCAGTGGGTGTCGCCCTGCCAAAGACTGCGCGATTGTCGCGTTTCACGGCAAACCTGGCTTAGACGATCTCACCCTTAGAAATCGCAGTTATCTCGCTCTTTTGGCCGAAGGCTTTGGCCGTGTGCAATGGATCGAAGACTACCTCGACAAATACGACGCGTCGTAAGGTCGGCCACACAAACGAGGCCGACCCTGTCTGACCTAATGGTTGCCGATCAGCTCAAGAATCTCTCGCGCCGCTGCTGGGATATTTGTGCCGGGGCCAAAGATCGCTTTGACGCCTGCGTCTTTCAAAAACGCGTAATCTTGTTGTGGGATCACACCACCGCAAATCACGATGATATCGCCAGCCCCCTGTGCCTTGAGCGCCTCGATCAGCTTAGGTGCCAAAGTCTTGTGCCCTGCCGCCTGAGACGAAATGCCAACGATGTGTACATCATTATCGATGGCATCTTGTGCCGCTTCTTCGGGTGTTTGAAACAGCGGCCCCACATCAACATCGAACCCAATATCGGCAAAGGCAGTCGCGATGACTTTGGCCCCACGGTCATGCCCATCTTGGCCCATTTTCACCACAAGCATACGTGGACGACGACCTTCGTTTTCGGCGAAGGTTTCAACATCTTGTTGAATTTGCGCAAAGCCAGCGTCGCCCTCATAAGCGGCACCATACACACCTGCGAGCGTCTTCACTTCGGCGCGGTGACGTCCAAATGATTTTTCCATCGCCATAGAAATTTCTCCTACAGTTGCACGTGCACGTGCGGCCTCGACCGCCAGAGCCAACAGATTGCCTTTGCCCGTTGTCGCCGCTGCTTCCAGATCAGACAGGGTTTCAAGCACAAGCGCATCGTCGCGCGATTCACGAATTTTCTCAAGCCGCGCCATCTGACTTTCACGTACAGCGACATTGTCGACGTCCAAAATATCAATCGGGTCTTCGTTGTCTTTACGGTATTTGTTCACCCCAACGATCACCTCAGTGCCGCGATCAATCAGCGCTTGGCGTTTGGCCGCGGATTCCTCGATCCGCAATTTCGGCATGCCGGTGTTGACCGCCTTGGTCATACCGCCCATTTCTTCGACTTCTTCCATCAACGCCCAAGCCTTGTCTGCCAGCTCAGCTGTCAGGCTTTCGACGTAATAGGACCCCGCCAGCGGGTCGACCACATTGGTGATGCCTGTCTCTTCTTGCAAGATCAGTTGAGTGTTGCGGGCAATACGCGCGGAAAATTCTGTCGGCAAAGCAATGGCTTCATCAAGCGCGTTGGTGTGCAAGGATTGCGTGCCGCCAAGTGCTGCAGACATCGCCTCATAAGCGGTGCGGATCACGTTGTTGTATGGGTCTTGTTCTTGCAAAGACACGCCAGAGGTCTGGCAATGGGTACGCAGCATTTTGGATTTTTCAAGCTGCGGCTCGAATTCGTCCATCACACGTGTCCACAGCAAACGCGCCGCGCGCAGCTTGGCAGCTTCCATGAAAAAGTTCATGCCGATGGCGAAGAAAAACGACAGGCGTGGCGCAAACTTATCGACATCCATGCCGGCTTTGATCGCTGTGCGCACATATTCTCGACCATCGGCCAAAGTAAACGCCAGCTCTTGCACCAAATTCGCGCCCGCTTCTTGCATGTGATAGCCAGAGATCGAAATCGAGTTGAATTTCGGCATCTCATTGGCCGTGTATTCGATGATATCCGCGATGATCCGCATGCTTGGCTCTGGCGGATAGATATAGGTGTTGCGCACCATAAATTCTTTGAGAATGTCGTTTTGGATGGTGCCCGCAAGCAGCGCTTTGTCGTGCCCCTGCTCTTCGCCGGTCACAATAAAGGACGCCAAAATCGGGATCACAGCGCCGTTCATGGTCATAGATACAGAGACCTTGTCCAGCGGAATACCGTCGAACAGGATTTTCATATCCTCGACGCTATCAATCGCCACGCCTGCCTTGCCCACATCGCCCTCAACACGCGGGTGGTCACTGTCATAGCCACGGTGCGTCGCCAAATCGAACGCGACCGACACGCCCTGTTGCCCTGCATCCAGTGCTTTGCGGTAAAAGGCGTTGGATTCTTCCGCCGTGGAAAACCCCGCATATTGGCGAATGGTCCATGGACGGCCCGCATACATCGTTGCTTTCACACCCCGCGTAAACGGCGCCTGCCCCGGCGTATTGCCAAGATGATCCAAGCCTTTGATATCATCCTCGTCATACATCGGTTTGACCGTGATGCCCTCAAGCGTCTCCCATGCGAGGTTTTCCACGGGCTTGCCGCGAAGTTCTTTTCCTGCAAGCTCTGTCCAAAGTTTTCTATCGGTCATGAAACGGTCCTTTCAAACATGCACGCCAGCGGGGCCATCGCAGCGAAACACCTATGGGATGTCTTGGTAAATCCCGCGCGGCACCTTATATAGGTAAGGACCGGAGGATCGATGAAACATATATTTCTCAGCGCCCTAAGCGCTTTTCTTATCTCAGTGACGCCAGCCGCTTTTGCACAAGATGCAGACGCAGACACGCCTTTGGCGCAGCCTGATGTTGCCGCCGAACCCGCACCACTTGCGCAACCGGCAGCAGAGGTTGATTTGGCTGACTTTAAATGGGTCAATCGCGTGCTTGTGGTCTTCGCGGACAACCCGTTGGATTTGAATTTTCGCAGACAGATGGATCTGTTGGCAGAACGCCCTGAAGTGTTGACGGAACGTGATGTCGTGGTTTTGACAGACACAGATCCCGACACACTTAGCGCTGTTCGCAAACAATTGCGCCCACGCGGGTTTACCTTTGTTGTGGTCGACAAAGACGGCGCGGTGATGTTTCGCAAGCCTGATCCATGGGATCTGCGCGAGATCACCCGTGCCATCGACAAAACGCCACTGCGCCAGCAAGAAATCCAAGACATCAAAGACGCCGCCCGCGCTGCGCGGTAAGGCGCAGGCACGAACAGGGTTTGAGAATAGGTTTCTGACACAGCGGCAAGTGGCATGGGTTATTCAAACTCCATGATCACTTCGTCCACGGCCAAACTGTCGCCCGCGCTTGCGTTGATTTTTGACACCACGCCTTTACGTTCTGCGCGCAGGATGTTTTCCATTTTCATCGCCTCAACGGTGCACAGGGTCTGCCCCTCTTGGATTTCATCCCCCACAGCCACGTCAATGCCCACGATCAAACCTGGCATTGGGCAGAGCAGCAGTTTCGACGTATCTGCAGCGACTTTTTCCAGCATGTATTTGGAAAGCTCGGCCGCGCGCGGCGTGCGCACGTACACCTTGAGATCAGCACCGCGATTTCGAATGCGGAAACCGCCCGAGATGTCGCTGACTTTGAGCGTGACAGCCACACCATCAACGGTGACAGACGCCAAAGTTTGCCCCGGCACCCAATCACTTTCGACCCGCAAGACCGCGTCACCCAAAGTCACATTGGCGCCGCTCTTGTCGGCATCAATGTGGACAGGGAAATCTTGATCCGCGATTTGCACCACCCAATCCGCGCCAACGACACGTTCGTGATTGCCCATGCGCCCTGAAATGCGCGAGCGGCGAATTTCAGCGACACGGTACATCGCGGCACTTGCCACAGCGATTTTGTCCAACTGCGCTTGCTCAAGGGGCGCGCCCTCGAACCCGTCTGGGTATTCTTCTTCGATAAAGGCCGTGGTGATGTTGCCCGACACAAAGCGCGGGTGATCCATTACGGCGGACAAAAACGGCAGATTGTGCCCGATGCCTTCGATTTCGAACCCATCAAGGGCGGCACTCATGTGGTCGATTGCCTCCGCGCGCGTGGGCG
>NZ_JBDMZG010000174.1:0-5605 GCF_039769035.1 Pacificibacter sp. | reverse complement strand
TTCTGTTGCTGAAACTGGCACGCCAACAATTGACCGCATTTCCATTCCGTTGTTCGAGCTGTCTGCCTTGCCAAAGGCGTCTCAGCGCTTGTTGGATGATGCGGCGTTTGACATCGAAGCATGGCTTGCTGGCCGTATCGCTGACAAATTCGCGGCGTCTGAATCCTCGGCCTTCATCAACGGTGACGGTGTCGACAAACCGACAGGTATTTTGGCGCATGCGCAGGTCGACAATGACTCGTGGACTTGGGGCTCTCTTGGCTACGTTGCGACAGGCACAGACGGCGGCTTTGATGGCGCGAACCCTGCCGATGCGATCGTGGAATTGGTCTATGCACTGGGTGCACAGTACCGCGCAAACGGCACATTTGTGATGAACTCCAAGACAGCTGGCCAAGTGCGTAAACTTAAAGACGCGGACGGTCGTTTCCTTTGGTCTGACGGTTTGGCGGCGGGCGAGCCTGCACGTCTCATGGGCTACCCTGTGTTGATCGCAGAAGACATGCCTGACATCGCGTCTGATGCAGCTGCCATCGTCTTTGGTGATTTCGCAGCGGGCTACACGGTTGCTGAGCGCCCTGATCTGCGCATCTTGCGTGATCCGTTCTCTGCCAAACCACATGTGTTGTTCTACGCAACAAAACGCGTTGGCGGCGATGTGAGCGACTTTGCGGCGATCAAGCTGCTCAGGTTCTCAGTCTCTTAAGATCTGAAACTGAACCAGTTCGTGCCTGATCTTTAGGGGTCAGACACGAGCGGTGGGTGCGCGTCTCATTTGACGTGTTGTCTAGCTGCTCCCCCTCCGTCCGAGCAACACGGAGGCGCGCACCCATCATCACAAGAGGCAGGGGGACCCGGAAATCGGAGATGTACCATGATGTTAATGGAGCAAAGCCAAGTACCCCTCGCGGTGCTGCCGGTCGCACAATTCAAAGACCATTTGAGATTGGGCACGGGCTTTGGCGATGACGGGGTTCAGGATGGGGTTCTTGAGACGTACTTGCGCGCCGCGCTTGCCGCTGTAGAAGCGCGCACCGGCAAAGTATTGATCGAACGTGACTTTGCTTGGACCGTCACGGCGTGGCGCGATCTTGGGGCGCAAACGCTCCCAGTGGCGCCGGTCAGTGCCATCACCGCTTTGGTGATTGTGGATCGCTTGAATGCAGAAACTGTGATCGACGCTGACAAATATCTGCTCGACAAAGACACACACCGTCCGCGGATCGTGTCCAGCGGTTTTGTGTTGCCGCCTGTGCCAGTCGCAGGTCAGGCGCGTATCGAATTTACCGCGGGCTTTGGTCCTGCTTGGGAGGATTTGCCCGCCGACATCGCACAGGCCGTGATGTTGCTGGCGGCGCATTACTACGAGCACCGTCACGAAGGCGCGGGCAGCTTTAGCGCCATGCCGTTCGGGGTAAATGTGCTGTTAGAGCGCTACCGCAATGTGCGTTTGTTTGGAGGGCGTGGCTGATGTCAGCAGTGGTTCACCTCAATCGCAAGCTGGTGCTCGAAGAGGCGCAACGCGCGTCTGATGGGGCTGGTGGATACGTGGAAACATGGGTTCAACTTGGCACCCTTTGGGCGTTTATCCAAGCGGGCACTGGGACCGAACGCTCTGAAGACTTTCTCACAGTGTCGCGCGTTCCGATGAAAATTATTGTACGTGGCGCTCCTGTTGGATCGCCGCGACGCCCCAAGCCTGATCAGCGATTTATCGAAGGCGGGCGGGTGTTTCGTATTCTCTCCGTCACCGAGCTGGACGCGCAAGGGCACTATCTGGCCTGTCAATCGCGTGAGGAGGTTGCATCATGAGCTATGGCGTCTCTGCAGCTTTGCAATCAGCTGTTTTTCAAGCGCTTTCCAACGATGCGACCCTTTCGGGCCTGGTTGGCAGTGCGATTTACGACGCGGCCCCGACGGGCACAGTGCCAGCGCTTTATGTCAGCTTAGGGCCTGAAGATGTCGTTGATGCCTCAGACAAAACAGGGCACGGCGCGCGCCACGAATTTGTGGTCAGCGTGGTGTCAGACACCGCAGGTTTTTTAACCGCCAAAAGTGTCGCGGCTGCTGTGTCTGATGTGCTGGTCGATGCCGATTTGACGCTGTCTCGTGGCAGTCTGGTCGGGCTTTATTTCGTGTCTGCCAAAGCGCGGCGCGTTCAAGACAGCGATGTGCGCAGGATCGATATTCGGTTCATGGCGCGCGTCGAGGACACCTAATTTTCAATAAAGGGGCTTAGGCAATGGCTGCTCAAAACGGAAAAGATCTTCTTATCAAACTCGACATGACCGGTGCGGGTCAGTTCGAAACCATCGCAGGTTTGCGTGCCACGCGTATTTCGTTCAATACGGAAAGCGTTGACGTCACGTCGCTGGAAAGCTCTGGTGGCTGGCGTGAACTGTTGGGCGGTGCCGGTGTTAAATCCGCGTCCATTTCTGGTTCAGGTGTGTTCAAGGATCAAAACACAGACGAACGTGCACGTCAGATTTTCTTCGACGGTGAAGTGCCCAATTTTCAGGTGATCATTCCTGATTTTGGCACTGTCGAAGGTGCGTTCCAGTTGACGTCAATCGAATACGCTGGCTCGCACAATGGTGAGGCGACGTATGAATTGTCGATGGCGTCTGCAGGCGCGCTCTCATTCACGGCGGTATAAAATGGCAAACCCCTTTGCAGGCGAAGTGGCCCTCACGCTTGATGGCAAACGCTATGTCCTAAAACTCACGCTTGGTGCTTTGGCAGAACTGGAAGCCGGTCTGGAAACAGACACGCTTGTGGCTTTGGTCGAGCGCTATGAAGCAGGACAGTTTTCGACTGCAGACGTCTTGCGTTTGGTCGTTGCTGGCCTGCGAGGGGGCGGCTGGACGGGTGGCTATGATGACATTCTGACAGCCGAGATTTCGGGTGGACCTTTGGAAGCTGCACGGGTGGGAGCTGCGCTAATTGCGCGTGCATTCACCGTGCCAGGATAGGTTTCTATGTCACTGATTTCAAACGGTACATTCGATTGGCCAGCGCTGATGCGTGCAGGAATAAACGGCTTGCGCCTTAAACCCGACGAGTTTTGGGCGCTCACGCCTGCGGAATTGCTTTTGATGCTTGGCGCAGGATCAGGGTCCGCACCTTTAAGTCGCTCGCGGCTTGATGAACTGGCGCAGGCCTATCCTGATACGCCGCGCGAAGGCGGGCTGCAAAACACAGATCTGAAAGGGCAAGACAATGGCTGACATTAACGGTCTTGATACATTCGATGAAAAGCTGTCCCAGATGGAAAATGCCATCGGCGGCGCTGAAGCAATGGCGTCTGCATTCAATCAAGAAATGGGGCGTCTGCAGGCCACCGTCGCCGACACACAGCGCGAAATTGGCACGCTTGAACGCGGGATCTCCAAGGGTTTGCGGCGCGCAATTGATGGGTTGGTGTTTGACGGCGATACGCTGGCCGATGCGATGCGGGGCGTTGGTAAATCCATGTTGGATGCGGCCTACAATGCGGCGCTCAAGCCCGTGACAAGCCATGTTGGGTCTGTACTTGGGACAGGTTTGGAATCCGTAATTCAAGGGCTATTGCCATTTGAAAAGGGCGGCAGTTTTACCCAAGGCCGAGTGACGCCCTTTGCGTCGGGCGGCGTCGTTTCAAGCCCAACCCATTTTCCTATGCGCGGCGGATTGGGTCTGATGGGCGAAGCGGGACCAGAGGCCATCATGCCTTTGTCGCGCGGGGCCAACGGCAAACTTGGCGTGCGCGCAGAAGGCGGCAGCAAAAGCGTGACCGTCAACATGAATATTTCCACACCCGACGTGGAAGGTTTCCGGCGATCGCAGTCGCAAATCGCAGCGCAATTGAGCCGTGCCATGGGGCGCGGGTCACGCAACCAATAACGCAGATCAACGCACAGAGTGAGAGCTACCAGCTCTCAGCATCATCCGATGGAGGGGTCCCACATGGGTTTTCATGACGTAAGATTTCCGGCGAACCTGAGCTTTGGCTCTGTAGGTGGTCCTGAGCGGCGCACCGAGGTTGTCACCTTGGCCAATGGCTTTGAAGAACGCAACACGCCGTGGGCGCATTCGCGCAGGCGTTATGACGCTGGCCTTGGGATGCGCTCACTTGATGATATCGAAGCACTGATTGCGTTTTTCGAAGCGCGTCAGGGTCAGCTGTTTGGTTTTCGGTGGAAAGACTGGTCCGATTATAAGACGTGCAAGGCGTCCGAAGCGGTACACTTTGGCGATCAGGTGATCGGCACAGGAGATGGTGAAACCACTGTCTTTTCCCTCAAGAAAAATTACAGCTCGGGCGATGCAACCTATGTGCGTCCCGTGACAAAACCTGTGTTTGGAACTGTAAGAGTCGGCACGCAAGGCACTGAAATGCAAGAGTCAATCGGCTGGACCGTCGATACATCGACAGGGCTAATTACCTTTGCGACGCCGCCTGAGGAAGGTGTTTCGATCACTGCGGGCTTTGAATTTGACGTGCCTGTGCGTTTCGATACGGACCGCATTGCCACCTCTGTTTCGTCATTCCAAGCGGGTGAAGTGCCCAACGTTCCAATTGTTGAGGTGCGTGTGTGATGAGTAATTCCGAAGCGCTTCAAGCCCATCTTGCCAGTGGCACGACCACTGTTTGCCGGTGTTGGGCTGTGACCCGAAAAGACGGTGAAACCTATGGGTTCACTGACCACGATACAGATTTAGAATTCGACGGGACCACGTTTGCAGCAGACACGGGGTTGACCGCAAATGCGCTTGAGCAATCAACTGGGCTTTCGGTGGACAACACCGAAGCATTGGGGGCGTTGTCTTCCGTTGCGCTGACTGAGGCCGATATTCAGGCAGGGCGGTTCGATGGTGCTGCTGTGTCGTCTTGGTTGGTCAATTGGACAAATGTCGCCGAGCGGGTTTTGCAATTTCGCGGTACATTTGGCGAGATCACCCGCGCGGCAGGTGGGTTTCGCGCAGAATTGCGTGGATTGACAGAACACCTCAATCAACCGCAGGGCCGTGTTTATCAGTCTAGCTGCTCAGCAGTTTTGGGCGATGCAGGCTGTGGATTTGACACAAGCGCGCTTGGATACAGCGTCGAAGTGTTGGTTGAAACGCTTGAAGATGCTAAGCTGTTTTCCTTTGCGGGCATGACTGAATTTGACGACCGCTGGTTCGAGAACGGTCGGGTCGTTGTATCGAGTGGCGCTGCAAAGGGTCTTGTTGGTGCAATCAAAAATGATCGCCTAACTGCGGATGGTCGGTCCATCGAACTGTGGCAAGCTTTGCGCGCTGACATCAAATCCGGAGATCAAATTCGGATTGAGGCAGGGTGTGACCGCCGCGCGGAAACCTGCCGTTTGAAATTTGACAACTTTCTGAACTTTCAAGGCTTTCCACACGTGCCAGGTGAAGACTGGCTGACATCCTATCCGGCGTCGAGCGATCTGAACGAAGGTGGAAGTCTGTACGGCAATGGTGACGGGGGTGCGTCATGACCAGTCAACGCATTGCAAATCACGCGCGCCAATGGATCGGCACGCCCTATGTTCACCAAGCTTCCTGCAAAGGCGCGGGGACCGATTGTTTAGGTCTTCTGCGCGGTGTTTGGCGGGAA
>NZ_JBDMZG010000173.1:0-8487 GCF_039769035.1 Pacificibacter sp. | reverse complement strand
AAGCCCACAGCCCAAATCCCCATAGCAACAAACGGCCCACCAAGCCCAACCCCGCGATTTCCCGCTTGAGCGCTTCTCCGACGCCAGGCAACGTTCCGCGTCACACAAACCTTCGCGCGTGGCGTCCGAGAAACCTACACCAAAACAGACATGCCCGTTCGACACCACGGGCGGGAAGCAGACATTCGCTGCAGATGCTTGAGATGAGCTTCCTAATGGAAAAGCGGACATTCTGGAGGGTGGCCGTCTCTCGTGCTGTCGAACTGGAGTGTTAAATAACTTCTATTATTCTTTTACGCGCGTCGGTCACTGCATGAACCAGATCAGTTTCATCGACGGGTTTCGGGAGCATTTCAAAACGGTTGCGATATTTCTTAATCACAGGGGCTTGGGCAGGCAGGCGCGATGATATCAAAATGGCAAATGCCCAAGGGTGTCGTTCTAGCGTGGCGTGGATCAATTGCAGCCCCGAATGCCCATGGTCTAGATTTTGATCAGAAACCAATAGTGTTATTTCTTGTGTCTGTTCGATGGTTTTTTGCGCCTCCGAATAGGTTGTGGCGACCAATGTATCGAACCCGAGTGTCGTGAGGGTGACCTTTAAGGCAGCCGCTGTTTCCCGATTGTCATCAACAACGATTGCCGTACCTGCAAAAAGTATCTTGGGCTTGGGGACGGGTTGCGTGGCCATAATAGGGACGCGAATTACGATGGTTGTGCCTTGGTTCATGGTTGAGAATATTTCGATATTGCCGCCAGATTGGGTTACAAAACCGTATACCATCGATAGACCCAGTCCTGTGCCTTCTCCGTTCGGACGGGCCGTATAGAAAGGTTCAAACGCATGACGGCGGGTTTCTTCTGTCATGCCGATGCCGTCGTCCTTGATCGACAGGACAGCGTGACGGTCCTGCGACGTCAAGGTGATCCAGATGTTGCCTGCATCGGGCATGGCCTGTGCGGCGTTCATACACACATTAAGCAACGCGCTTTCTAGCTGGCCGGGGTCAAGCGAGACATGCACCGGATCTTCACCCAGATCGAGATGAAGTGCCACGTTTTCGGGCAGAGCAATATCCAGCAGATCCTGCATTCCTTCGACCAATGACCCAAGATCGACCCGCTCTGGTTCAAGGTGTTGTTTGCGGGCGAAAGCTACTAGACGTTCCGTCAGGGACACGCCTAAGTCTACGGCCGTCCGTATCCGACCAAGACGGAAGGGCGCGGCGGTCGCGTTGGATGTTTCTAGCAGGTGTAGGTTGCCCGAAATCGTTGACAGGATGTTGCCGAAATCGTGGGCTACCTCGCCCGTGACCTTGCCAAGCGCCTCAACACGGCGGATTTCCTCGAGACGGTCTTCGATGCGCTTGCGCTCAGTGGCTTCGGACAACAGCCAGACGGATCGACCATCGGGCAGAAGCGAAGACCGCACCTCGATCACGTCACCCATGGGGTTGATGTATTCATCATACCCACCGCGGTCATCCGACCCGCTTTGCAGTCGGAATACCGACAGCGCAAACAGGTCTTGCATGGTCTGTGCGAGGGCGTTGTGGGGGATGCTTAAAAGCGCACGTACTTTGTCGTTCTCGGCCTCGATTCTGCCTTGTGGCGTCAGGATCGCGACGCCGTCTTTAATGCCGCTGAATACACTAGAAAATAGCGTGTTCTGGCGGGTGATTTGCGCCGTCCGTCGATCCAGTTTGCGTGCGTTTGAGCGGAACACGCCGAAGGCATGGAACAACTGGCCGATCTCGTCATCCGTCTCATTTTTGGTCGGCACGGTGACAGAATGATCGCCCGCCGCCAGCTGCCGCATGCCGTCCGCGACAAGCCGCAGGTTGCGCGTTACATAGCGCGACACGAACAGGGACGAGATCACCGCAACACAGGCACTGAACAGTGCAAGCAAGGCAACACCGGTTTGCGCCAGTTTCAGATCGCGCGAGGTTTGCATCCGCGCCACCCGCAGTCGCTCTTGCGCCGCTTCGACACGCGATGTGGCATAGGCGCTGATATCGCCGGACAACTGGCGAATACGAAACAGCGCGTTCTCCGCATCAAGCGCTGCGGTGAGCGATTGGTATTTGAGCTGAAAAAGGTCCGCGTTCGGGCGCTGTAGGATGGCCTCGATCTCCTGCAGGCCCTCTGCCGCAATGGCTCTGTCATGCAGGGCGGCACGGCTCCGGTCAAAGCGGCGGCTGATTTCTCCGACTTCGATGATCTCGCGCGCGCGGGTCACGCTGCGGGCCTCGCTGGCCAATAGGCCCAAGGCCGCCCAGGCCAGGCGATCATCCAAGGTCGCCTCTGTCAAATTGGCCTGCCGCTGGAACCTGTCTTGCAGGCGGGCTAGGTCCATGTCGATCTTTGCAATTTCGGTCTGAAGCAGGCTTTGTGGCGACGACACACGTAGCAGATTGGCAATGGCGACGCGGATTCGCGCCAGCGGCAAAGTCAGGACGTCAGTACCGTCTGACAAGCCCTCCAACTTGTCGATGGTGCGCAAAATCGCATCGGCATCCACTTGCCGTTGATAGGGCACCTGAACCGTCAAAAGAAATGGCGCGGCGGTGGCAAGATCTGCAGCGTTGCGCGACAATTCCATGGCCTGCGACACCTCTGACAGCGTGTCGCGGTGAATCGTATCGAGCCAGTTTTCCGCGTTGCGCAACAGCAAAAGGCTGATCGCCGAGATGATCAATGTCACGGCACACAGCGTCAGGATCGCAATCGAAAGCCGCGCCTTGACGCTGGGCGTATGGAATGCGGGCCGCATGCTTTACTCAGCCTCTAGTTTGAAGAAATAGCCCTGCGAACGGCGGGTTTGCAGGTGCACAGGCTTTGATGGCGTATCTTCGATCTTGCGGCGCAGGCGCAGGATAAGCACGTCAATCGTGCGGTCCACATAACGCTCCATATCCGACCCCAGCTCGGACAAAAGCTCAGGCCGTGAAATCACCCGCGAGGGGTTGCGTGCCAGATACTCAAGCAGGCGGTATTCGCCGTTCGTCAGCGGAATTTCATGGCCCGCGTTGTCCAGCAGAATCCGGCTTTGCAAATCAAGCTGTTTGCGACCGAAGGTGATGGTGTGTTCAGGCAGGGACGGCGCGCGGTTCACGCCATGTCCGTAACGGCGCAGCACCGAGCGGATGCGCGCGACCAGCTCGCGCGGGTTGAAGGGCTTCATCAGGTAATCATCAGCGCCTGTTTCAAGGCCGATGATCTTGTCGATCTCGTCACCCACACCCGTCAGCATGACAATCGGTAAGGCATAACGCGCCCCGATCTGCACCGCCAAATCGAGACCGGATTCCCCGCGCAACCGAAGATCAATAATCGCAAGATCAACGGCGGGCGGTGCGTCGAGCGCGTGAAAATCCGCGCTGCCCTCGCAGGCAATCGGGGTGAACCCGCTGCTCGACAGCAGTTCGCACAGGGTCTCGCGCACCTCGTGGTCGTCATCTACGATTGCGATGACGGGCGGTGATTGATCTTGGGTATGATGGTCCGACGTCACCCTGATTCTCCCCGATGCAGCGTTATGACAGGTTTTGCCTAGGTTGCGTGGAGTTCACAGGAAAAGACAGGGGGCAAGAACCGCTTGTAATATTGTTAACAATAAAACCGATCATTGTAACTGAGTGTTAACACAGCCACCCTCGCCCCGAGCGGGGGATGCAACTAGGCTTGCCGGATCGCCCGGTCGTGGTTGGAGGACCCTAACTGAGTGCGAGACAAACCAGGGAGAGATTTATATGACTTTTAAAATGAACAATGCAGCTATGGCTGCAAGTCTGTTGGTGCTTGGCAGCTTTTCCGCAGCCGCTGCGCAAGACTGTGCCGAGCGCGGTGCGCTTGATGCGCTCTATTGTGATGCGAACGGCGATCTTGTGGCCGATGCGCCGACAGATCCCGCTGAACTGAACGACCCGAACACTTTGGTGTTCGCCTATACGCCCGTCGAAGACCCTGCTGTTTACGCTGACATCTGGGCACCATTCATCGCCCACCTTGAAGATGCCACAGGCAAAGACGTGCAGTTCTTCGCGGTGCAATCGAACTCTGCCGAAGTTGAGGCAATGCGCTCTGGCCGTCTGCACATTGCAGGCTTCTCCACCGGCCCTACACCTTTTGCTGTAAACCTTGCAGGCGCTGTGCCGTTTGCGATCATGGGCGCAGAAGACGGGCAGTTCGGTTACCGCCTTCAGGTGTTCACGCAGGCTGATAGCGACATTCAAGAAGTGTCCGATCTGGCAGGCCGCCGTGTGGCGCACACCTCGCCTACATCAAACTCGGGCAACCAAGCGCCGCGCGCGCTGTTCCCCGGTCTTGGTGTGATCCCTGATGAGGACTACGAAGTCGTCTATTCCGGCTCGCACGACCAATCCATGTTGGGGGTTGTCGCAGGCGACTACGACGCAGCTCCGGTTGCATCAGAAGTCGTGGACCGCATGGCGGAGCGTGGCCTTTATGATGTGGCAGATGTCCGCAAAATTTGGGAAAGCGATCCGTTCCCGACCACGTCGTTCACTCTGGCCCATGATCTGGACCCAGAGCTTGCCGCGAAAATCCAAGAGGCGTTCTTCTCGTTTGAATTCGAAGGCACCGCATTGGGTGCCGAATTCGAAGGCGTCAGCAAATTCATCCCGATCACCTATCAGGATCAATGGGCTGTGATCCGTGAAATTCAGGCGTCCAATGGCGTCGAATACACGCCACAGGGCCTCGCCGACAATTAATCCCCCCCTGCAGACGGCCACTTCGTCCCATGGGGCGGGGTGGCACGCGCATCTGAGAGGCAACATGCTAGAAATTAAGAATCTTGTGAAAAGTTACGGGAAAGGTACGCCTGTCCTGAAGGATCTGAATCTGTCGGTTCAAGGCGAACAATTGATGTCGATCATCGGATCGTCCGGTGCTGGCAAAAGCACGCTTCTACGTTGTGTGAACCGTCTGGTTGAACCCACGTCGGGCAGCATCACATTGAACGGCACTGACTTTACGACGCTGGGCGCGAAAGAGCTGCGCAAGGCCCGTCGCCGGATCGGCATGGTCTTCCAGAGCTTCAATCTGGTCGACCGGCTGAGCGTTATGGAAAACGTGCAGTCCGGACGTTTGGGCTATATTTCCACATGGGCCGCCGTCACGCGCCGTTATCCTTCTGAAGACATCGAACGCGCGTTTGAGTTGATGGAACGTGTAGGCATCGCCCAATATGCCGACAAACGCGCCGACGAACTTTCGGGCGGCGAACGCCAACGCGTTGGCGTGGTGCGGGCCCTGATGCAGCGCCCTGAAATTTTGCTGGCGGATGAACCTACGGCGTCGCTCGACCCGAAAACATCCGAACAGATTATGTCTTTGTTGCGCGACCTTGCGCGGGAATTGAACCTGCCTGTCATCATCAACATCCACAACGTGACCGAGGCAAAAGAATACAGCGACCGGATCGTCGGTATGCGCTATGGGCGGATCATTTTTGACGACAAGCCTGCCGCACTTGCCGCCGCGCAAATGGATGAAATCTATGCGGGCACCCCATCCGAGGACCGTCAGGAAATGGGTGCTATCGCATGACCGCCCAAACCGTCTGGCGCAAGCCGCCGTTCATTAAATCGCCCGCTGTGCGCTGGGTGGTTTACATCGCCGTCGCAGTCTATGTGATCGGAACCATCGCCACCTTGCCCATTGATTGGGAACGCACTGCCGAAGGTCTCACACGGGCTCAACGTATCTTTAGCGGGGCATTCCCCCCCAGCTTTGAACGCTCTGGCCTGTTGATTTCCGGCTTCATGGAGAGCCTGAAAATCGCGATCCTAGCCACTACGCTGGGGATGATCCTGTCGGTGCCGCTGGCTTTCATGGCCGCGCGGAATATCTCGCCCAAGCCTGTCTATTTGTTTGGCCGCGGCACGTTCATTTTGGCACGCAGCTTTCACCCCGTGATCGTCGCAATCATCTTCGTGAAAGCCGTGGGCTTTGGCCCCTTGGCCGGTGCGCTGACACTGACAGTCTATTCGATCGGCTTTGTCGCCAAACTGCTTGCCGAACGGATCGAGGAGATTGACTTCGGACAGGTCGAAGCCATGCGCTCTGTCGGGGCGTCGTTCTTTAGCACAATGATCTATGCAATTCTTCCTCAGATCATGCCGCGCCTTGTGGGGCTTGGGATCTATCAACTGGATAGTAACCTGCGGGCCTCTGCTGTGGTTGGCATCGTCGGCGCAGGCGGCATCGGGGCGACCCTTGCCAATGCATTCGGGCGCTATGATTACGACTTCGCGCTCGCCATCACGATGGTAATCGTTGGCGCGATCCTGATTTCCGAAGCCGTGAGCGGTATGATCAGAAAGCGGATGACATGACACAGACACTCACACACGAATGGGCACGGTTTACGCCGGTCCAACGGATGAAACGCTATGTCGCGTTGTTGGCCGTCACGCTGATTGTCGTCTGGGCCTTGGGTAGTATCGACGTGATCTGGGAATGGGTCTGGGATGCGCCGATCCAACTGGTCGACTTGTTCGCCCGTATGGTGCCGCCGGACCCGACCAATCTGCCATCCATCCTTGAAGCCACGTGGCAAACCATCAACATCGCCACAATCGCCACAATGATTGCAGTCGTGTTGTCGCTGCCCGTCGCCTATATCTCGGCGCAGAACACGACGCCAAACGTGGTGTGCCTCTGGATCGGGCGGTTCATTCTGGTGTCCTCGCGGTCGGTCAATACGATCATCTGGGCGCTGCTGTTTGTGGCTATCTTCGGCCCCGGCATCATCGCGGGGATCATTGCGATTATGTTCCGCTCTATCGGGTTCCTTGGCAAATTGCTGGGTGAAGCGATTGAGGAAATCGACCATGCTCCGGTCGAGGCATTGGAAGCCTGCGGCGCGTCGCGGTTCAAGGTGGTGATATACGGGATCGTGCCACAGGTGATGCCTGCGTTCTTCGCGATCAGCATTCTGCGTTGGGATATCAACCTGCGTGAATCCACGGTTCTCGGCCTCGTTGGCGCAGGCGGTATTGGGATCATCCTGCAAGGCGCAATTGATACCTTCCAATGGCAAGAGGTTTCGATGGTCCTGCTGACGATCCTCACACTTGTCATCGCGGGTGAGGTCATCTCCTCGGCCCTTCGCAAGAAGCTTCTGTGAAGAATGACAGGGCCGCTGGATTATCCAGCGGCCCTGATGCTTTGCCTCCAAAGGACAGGACACGTGACCAAGCCAGACGCTCTGCTGACGACACAACAGATTTTCGATCGCTACGAAGGAGTCCGCACTCGGCTTCCTGCCGCCACGACCCGACCGGACACCGTCGACATCAGCTCGCTGCTGGATATCGTCGAGCAAGTCGACGCCTTCGTCTTCGATGCCTTTGGCGTGTTGAACGTGGGCGAAACCCTGATCCCCGGTGCGGATACACGGCTCGATCAGCTTCGCGAGCGAGGCTGCGCCATTCGTATCCTGACCAACGCCGCCAGCTATGACCGCAGCGGTGCGATTGCCAAATTCAAACAGCTGGGCCTGCGAGTCGAGGACGATGAGATCATCACAAGCCGGCAAGCCGCCCTTGATGCGATGGGCGAAGGACACTGGGGCGTGATTGCCGCCGATGCAGACCAGCTCGACGATCTACCGCACAGGGTGACACGCTTAACGGACGCTGCCGCCGACTATGACGTAGTGGACCAGTTTCTATTCCTTTCTGCGGCGAATTGGACTGCTTCGCAGCAGGAGTTGTTGGAAGCCGCCATGCAGTGCAATCCGCGCCCGCTGTTGATCGCAAACGCCGATCTGGCCGCGCCCCGTGATGACGGGTTCTCGGTCGAACCGGGGTATTTTGGCCATCTCATCGCCGATACCTTCCCTGACCATGTGCGCTTTTTCGGCAAACCGTTTCCCCAAGTCTATGATCTGATTGAGGCCTCACTTCCGACGACCCCGATAAACCGGATCGCAATGTGTGGTGACACGCTTCACACCGATATTCTGGGGGCCGCAGCGCGGGGGTGGCGCACAGTTCTGGTTACGCAGGACGGACTATTCTCGGGCTATGAAACACAGCCGTTCGCTGGGTCTGCAGGCCTATTTTCCGATTGGAGCCTTTGTCGCATCTAGGGCTCGGTGCATACCGCAAGACTTCAGGTATTCCTTGCCAGATCACGTCACGCAAAGTTTTCTTTCTCACAAACCGCTCCCTTCTCGGCCTTCAAGATTAGGTTTAAACACCAGCGGCGCGGCACCTGTTGATTGGGATTTCATCGGTGCTACGTTCCTTAGCGGATGGCAGCTTTGAGATTGAGCGTTACTCGTCAAGCAAGTATCCGAATGACCGCTATGGTGTAGGTTTCTCGGACGCCACGCGCGAAGGTTTGTGTGACGTGGAACGTTGCCTGGCGTCGGAGAAGCGCTCAAGCGGGAAATCGCGGGGTTGGGCTTGGTGGGCCGTTTGTTGCTATGGGGATTTGGGCTGTGGGCTT
>NZ_JBDMZG010000172.1:0-24997 GCF_039769035.1 Pacificibacter sp. | reverse complement strand
CATTCAAAGATTGATAAGGTTGCCCGCGAACAGTTCCGCCGCCACCGGAATAAAACAGCAAATCTGCTGGGGTTTCGTCAATCGCGCTCGCGAGAATCGACCCCGCCATAATGCGCCCCGCCAGAACAAACTGGTCGTCCGTGCCAAACCCCGTATAGGCGCGCGTGTCCGCGAAAAGTCGCAAACCATCTGATGAGCCGTTGAACCCAATAAAGGGCATGACTTCGGCAGCAAAATACGTGCCTTTGGTGGGGTTAAGCGCATTGTCGCGTGAATCTCGGGCGCCTTCTATGGGAATGATGAAATGCGAGAAATTTCGGTTCCCAAAATCATCGGTCACATCAGAATACCGATAGCCGATGCCTGCGCTAAAAAAGTCGGTGTCCGAGAAGGTCAATTCCCCGCCCACGCTAAACTGACCGGTTGAGGACCGAAAGTTCGGGTCATCAATCAGATCGATTTTTGCGTCTGCGGTCAGCGCCAAAACAGGGCGTGTTGTGCCTGGACGACGATAAGACAAGGCGAGCGTGTAATCGACGCCTGTTGTCGACCCAAGGCCGCTTATCTCACCATCAAACCGCAAACGATCGGCGTTGCCTGAAATGTTGCGATGCAGCCAAAAAGTCGACAAAGTGCCGCCTTCGAGCGAGCTGAGTTCAGCCCCAAACCCAAACCGACGTGGCGCAGCATCAGTGAGCGTTGCAACGACGTCTAGACTGTCGTCGTCATTGAGTGTTTCAGCTTCGGTTATGGTGACGGATTGAAAGGCTCCAGTGCGCCGCAAACGGGTCGCTACCGTGTCTAGCGTCTCAGGGCTAAAAGATTTATTGCGGATGTCTCCGGTGATTTCCAAAAGCCGCTCTGATGACACGCTATCAGTTCCCGCAAAGCGCAATGTCCCGAATTTTGAGCGCGGCCCTGGTGCTAGCCCAAGTGCTACGTCTAAAGTTTTCGCGCTATGATCTGCTACAATGTTTTGCGATGACAGGGCAGCTTTCGGGTGGGCCGCTGCGCGCCACGCATCAATCGCAGCGTCCTTGGCAGCCCCCACTTCGCCGGACCTTGCAGTGTGCCCTTTGGCAAATCCATCTGGCAAAAGTGTCTCGGGTGCCAAGGGGCCGATTTGCGCATTGCCAAAGGTGAATTTCGCGCCAGTATCGACGGAAATAACGATGTTGGAGATTGCATTGGGAAGATTGACCAAAGGCATGTCGGCGCCCTCGCGGCCGTCAACGGCAATGCGGATTGTCGGTCCATAGTAGCCTGATCTGTATAGCGTCGCCAACAAAATGCGGTAGTCGGATTGGACTGCGGCAACGATGTCAGATGGTTCGGTCGTTCCCTCGCGCTGGGCCGTTAGAACTGCAGAATACTCTGTGAGCCGCGCGCGCAATCCTCCCTCTGCGTTGGTGTCCAATATGGCCTCAAACGCAAGCGTGGGCACGGCAAACACGGCGCAAATCGCGGCTGCAATCAGTCTGTGTTGAATGGCCATCATGTTGATCCAATCGTTTGCGCGGAACTCGCGATAAATATGCGCTGTTTATAAGCTGGTTGCCAGTGCCAACAGGGGCGAAAAGGCGGTTTGTCGCTTGCTCTGCTCTGGGCACACGCCTAGGGTCCGCACGAATATTGGAGAGCTCTATGTCTGAATGTGAAATTTGCGGTGCCTCAGGTCCGTTGACCGAAGTTGCCGTCGCGCCACGCCACGACACTGTGGCACTATGTGGCGTCTGTGCCAGTGGCCTTAAAGGTGAAGCTGTCCCTGAGGGGCACTGGAATGCGCTTACAGGCTCAATGTGGTCAGAATCGGATGCGGTGAAAGTCTTGTCGTATCGCTTGCTCACCCGCTTTGCGGAAGAAGCTTGGGCCGCAGATGCGCTTGATATGCTGTACCTTGAGCCTGACGTTGAAGAGTGGGCCAAGTCCGGCGGGCCGGACATCATTCACCGCGATAGCAACGGCGCTGTTTTGTCGGCTGGCGATACGGTTGTCCTGATCAAAGACCTGCCCGTCAAAGGCGGCGGATTTACCGCCAAGCGCGGCACGGCCGTGCGCGGTATTTCTTTGGTGGCTGACAATGCTGGCCATATTGAGGGCCGCGTGGAAAGCCAGCGCATCGTGATTTTGACCGAGTTCGTCAAGAAGAAGTAGGCGAAACAATCTGTCTTAAAACAACAAAAGGCGCGAGGGCAACTTCGCGCCATTTTCATGTCAACCTGTTGATCAGGCATAAAAAAACGCCCGATGCGCGAGGCACCGAGCGTTATCTCAAACGAGAGTGTAGATTATTCTACAGTCAAGTTAATCGCAGATTCGCGACCGTCACGGCCAGCTTCGATGTCGAAAGTAACTTTCGCACCGTCACGAAGACCTGTGAGGCCAGAACGCTCAACAGCAGAGATGTGTACGAACACGTCTTTGTTGCCACCTTCAGGCTCGATAAAGCCGAAACCTTTAGTGGAATTGAACCATTTTACTGTGCCATTAGCCATTGTATTTTCTCCTTAATCACTGCCCACGATATTGCGGCAGATCGGCGTGTCAGGGGTCTGATCGAAGACTGAGTGCCGGATAAAGGGAAAACAGAAGGGTCGATAGAGATAACGTCGCAGCGCCTATAGAGCACATATTTCGCTTCAAGGAAAGACAATTCGCGTGCACAGCAGGTTTGAGCATCTTTAAGCAGATCCCGTTGGGCAGCTTGTGCTAGGCCTAGTGAAATCAATAGTATAGTACGCTATTTGTAGCGTTTTGGGGAGGGCACACTTGTGAGCACGATTTTGATTTCGGGACTTGTAATGGGGCTTGGGGCCACCATTGCTATGGATATTTGGGCGCTGGCTTTGAACCGTATTTTGGGGATTGGTCTGCCAAATTGGGGGAATGTTGGACGTTGGGTTGCGCACTTGCGCCACGGCACTGTGTTTCACGACAACATCTCTGATGCCGCACCTGTGCCGCGCGAAACCACCATTGGCTGGATCTTTCACTACGTTGTTGGCCTGATCTACGGCGCGATCCTTGCGCTCATTATGGGCTCAGCTTGGCTTGCCGCGCCGACATTTTTCGCAGCGTGGATCTTTGCCATCATCACCATCGCAGGAGGCTGGTGTCTTTTGCATCCGGGCATGGGGCTTGGCTGGTTTTTATCGAAAACTCCGACCCCATGGAAGAACCGTGGCATGGGCCTGTTGGCACACACCGCCTTTGGTCTTGGCTTATGGGGCACGGCCTTGGTCCTCGCCTAAGCACCAACTCTGCACATATGCCGATCGGTCAAAGGCGACATCGAAGGCGCGCAGCCAGCAACGTAGTTGAAGTTTTAAGGGTATTCACAGATGCTCAGCATCAGTGACGCGCCTGACCTTCCGCATTATAAATGCGCACCTTCGGTGCGACGGGAGAGGGCGTTTCACGCACCCACCCTCGGGTCAGTCGCGGGGGATCACCAGTTGCAGGTTTCGCGAAGTTCCGTAATAGCACTATCGATTCCTCTAATATCGAACGTCGATATGATAGGGCTTTCTCCAAACGGTGTAGCGCGGAGGATAAGAGTTTCATGTCCTAATAGGGATTTTGCAAAAGGAATGGCCTTTGCGCCACTCCAAAGGCCGAGCGCTTTGTTGTCCGTGCTTTCCTGAGTCCGAATTTTAGACATTTGTTCTTTGTCGAGCCGGTATTCGATAACTCCATAGCTTTGTAAGTCCGCCATGTGGTGATCATTAAAACGAAAGATCGCTGCCGTCGTGTTTTCCATGCAACGCAGAAGGAGCGTAGCAGGTCCGACCGCACCGAATTTGGCGCGTATATTGTCGTTACTGTCTAGCTGTAAGAAAACAGATTTTTCATCAGTTAAAGCGGAGGAATCCACTGAAATTCGCCATTTTCCGTTGTCATTTAGTGTAGTTGTAGTGACCTTTTTAGTCCCAAAAGAAATGTCAAAACATGAGAGCCTTGCACTATCATCTTTGATGGTTGCACACTCTTCTTGTGACAGAGCAATTTGCGGGAGGGCCGACAAAGCCAAGAAAAAGGCTACGAAAGGAAATGTCTTCATTTTTTCTCTCTATAGTGTAATTGGGTTATAATGTGAACGAACGTAGGGCCAAGATGTTGAAATTTCAATAAAAAAGCCCCGCAGTTTCCTGCGAGGCCCGATTGATTTCTGATGTAGGGGGTGCGTTACCAATGCGCTGCAATATGGCAAATGCTACCTAACAAACTTCTTATGCTTCAAACGTTTCGGCTCAAGCGCATCAGGGCCCAAACGACGTTTCTTGTCTTCTTCATAGTCTTCAAAGTTGCCTTCAAACCATTCCACATGCGCGTCGCCCTCAAAAGCCAAGATGTGCGTACAGATACGGTCGAGGAAGAAGCGGTCGTGGGAGATGACCACAGCACAGCCTGCGAAATCTGTAAGGGCGTCCTCAAGGGCACGCAGTGTCTCGACGTCCAAGTCATTGGTTGGCTCATCGAGGAGCAGCACGTTGCCACCAGAGCGCAACAAACGCGCCATGTGCACACGGTTGCGTTCACCACCTGACAGGATGCCGACTTTTTTCTGCTGATCGCCGCCTTTGAAGTTGAAGGCAGAACAATAGGCGCGGCCGTTCATTTCCGCGTCGCCCAGCATGATGATGTCTTGGCCGTCCGCGATGGCTTCGAACACATTGGCGTTCGGGTCCAGATCGTCGCGGGACTGGTCAACGTAAGACAGCTTGACCGTGTCGCCGTATTCGACTGTGCCTTCATCGGGTTGTTCTTGGCCGGTGAGCATTTTGAACAGCGTTGATTTACCCGCGCCGTTCGGCCCGATCACGCCCACAATGCCACCAGGTGGCAAGGAGAATTCGAGACCTTCAACCAAAAGCTTGTCGCCCATGGCTTTTTTCAGGCCGCTGACTTCAATCACTTTGTTGCCAAGGCGTGGGCCGTTCGGAATGACGATCTGCGCGCGGCCGACTTTGTCACGCTCTGACTGGCTGGCGAGTTCGTTATAGGCGTTGATACGGGCTTTTTGCTTGGCTTGGCGGGCTTTTTGGCCCTGACGCATCCATTCCAATTCGCGCTCAAGCGTTTTCTGCTTGGATTTGTCTTCGCGTGCTTCTTGCGACAGACGTTTGGCCTTTTGTTCCAGCCAAGACGAATAGTTGCCCTCGTACGGAATGCCCGCGCCGCGGTCGAGTTCCAAGATCCAACCTGTGATGTCGTCAAGGAAGTAGCGATCGTGCGTGACACACAGGATGGTGCCTTTGTAGTCGATCAAGTGCTGCTGCAACCAAGCGATGGTTTCGGCGTCAAGGTGGTTGGTTGGCTCATCGAGCAGCAACATGTCAGGCGCTTCCAACAAGAGCTTACACAAAGCCACACGGCGACTCTCACCGCCAGACAGGCTTGCCACGTCCGCGTCATCAGCTGGGCAGCGCAGGGCCTCCATCGACACGTCCACTTGGCTGTCGAGATCCCACAGGTTTTGCGCGTCGATTTCGTCTTGCAACTGCGCCATCTCGTCGGCGGTCTCGTCGGAATAGTTCATCGCCAATTCGTTGTAGCGATCCAAGATGCCTTTCTTTTCGGCCACACCCAACATCACGTTTTCACGCACTGTCAGCGTTTCGTCGAGCACAGGCTCCTGTGGCAAATAGCCGACTTTCGCGCCTTCTGCCGCCCAAGCTTCACCTTGGAATTCCTTGTCCTGACCCGCCATAATGCGCATCAACGTGGATTTACCCGTGCCGTTAACGCCGACCACACCGATTTTCACACCGGGCAGAAAGTTCAGACGGATGTTTTCAAACACCTTTTTCCCGCCAGGGTAGGTCTTGGACACGCCGTCCATGAAGTAAACGAATTTATTAGCAGCCATGCCGCGCGCTCCTTTGGAGAATACCGATTTGGGATGGTTTACCCTGTGGGGGCGGGAAGGGGAAGCGCAAGCGTGGCTTGGGCATGAAAATGTGCTGCACTTAAACGGATGGCTTTGGTGAAACGGGGGCTGCTGCGAGGCAAGACCAAGAGCACACAAGCGGTGTGACTGTTTTGGCCCCAAGCATAAATTTACGCGACACGCCGCTTGCTCGGCGAAAACTGCCTATGCTTTACTGCGCGATAACATCCGAATGCTTAGGGTTGCTAGCACTTTCAACCCAACACCAGTGCCGCTCGGTTCTAGCGCCTCGACATGAAAAAAGGGCAGCGCGATGCTGCCCTTCTTGTCGTCTTCGATGATGCCTAAAGCGTTAGGTCGGGCCATAGAAAAACGACGGAAACAACTCGTAAAAGTCCATTGGTGTAGCGACGCGATCGGCTGCCCGAACACCAGGTTTGCCAATTTCGTATGACACTTTCAGACCAAAACCGGAAAAGCTATCACGGTCGTCGTCACTGAGCTCATAGGATGCATCGATCCAGACGTTTTCACCAACCATGTAGCCAGCACCAAGGCTAAGTTCTGTCACTTGGGGGCCAAAACCAAAATCGTATCGAGTAGCAGCCCCGTTCAAGCGCAGGTTGTCGCGGATGTTGTAAGAGCCGGACAGCGCATAAATGTCCAAGAAGTCAGAATGCACGACATCCAAGTCGACTTGGTATGCTTCAACATCACGAGAAATGCCGGCGAAGTAGATTTCATCGCCTGAGTCAAACATCACAGCGCCATAAGCAGACATGTCGTTTGTGTTGTATTCTACGTAGAGGTACTTGGTGTCAAAGTCATAACCGCCCTCGTATTCGTTGGTGCTGTATGCTGCACCAAAGGTATATGCACCGGACGTATATTCAGCGCCTGCAGTTAAGGTCCGCAATTCTTCGTAATCATCAAAAATAGACGCTGACGCGAAGACTGTGATCGCTGATGTAACATCATATCCTAGATATGCTGAAGCACCATTGAAGCTCCAATCGTCGGATCCACGACCATAGTCAACTGAGTTGCGTATAGTTTTCAGCTCACCGCCGTATGTGAATTTGCCCGACGTGCGTTCAAAAGCTGCGGCGGCAGATGTTTGTTTGAACTTTGAAGTGAATTTTTCATTTTCAATGTTTAGCTGAGAATAATCCAAGCTAAAAGACAAGTAAGTTGTTTCGGCGACGGCTGGTGCTGCTGAAATTGCAGCCAAGCCAGAAAGGGCTAGGGCAAATTTTTTCATGTGTTCTCTCCAAAAAAGTTAACAAACTATTAACAGGCTCAGCTGTCCTTTCGACTGAAAAATGTTTAAATTTACGTTGAGTTGCTGCAGTGCAACGTTGGCCGGCACATTGCATGTAGAATGTTCGCATGAGTGTCTTGAAGCGCAGCTTGCGAAGATCCCTTTGGCCCCACTTTTTAAAGTGGCGAGCATTGATTTGTTTTTGACTGCGGCGCCCAAGGTTTAGGGCCGAACTATTCCAAAATCCCACAAAAAACGCCCCCCAAAAAAAACGCCCCCCAAAAAGGAGGGCGCTCCATCTCATCATTGAAAATAGCGAAGTTACGCGTTGTGGATAACGATTTGTTGGAATGGGATTTCGATGCCATCTTTGGCGAACTGTTCGTAGATCGCTTGTGGCAAGGAATATTTGGCGTCGAAATAGTTTTCGCCGTTCACAAAAGGACGCACCAGAAGATCAACGGAAGACGCGCCGAGGGTTTCGACTTCTACGAATGGCGCTGGGTCGGCCAGAACGTGTTCATTGGCTTTGAGAACCTTAGCGATAGAGGCTTTGACTTTTTTTATGTCAGAGCCGTAGGCCACAGAGGCCACCAGATCGACGCCGCGCACTGCGTGGTGTGAGTGGTTGATGATTTTCGCGCCCCAGATTTCAGAGTTGGGGATGATGATGTGCTGGTTGTCGAATGTGATCAGGTCCGTTGTGAACAAAGTGATCGCGTCGATTTTACCGAATGTGCCAGCAGCTTCAGCGAAGTCACCCACTTTGTAAGGGCGGAACAAGATCAGCATCACGCCAGCCGCCAAGGATGTTAGTGTGCCTTGCAGCGCAAGGCCAACGGCCAGCCCTGCGGCACCCAAGATCGCCACCAAAGACGCGGTTTGAATGCCAAAGCGATCAAGGATCATGAGGCCAGCGACGATCATCACGGCATAGCGCGCGATGGAGCCGAGAAAATGGAACAGTGTTTCGTCTAGGTGTTCGTAAGACTTACCCAAGTGAACGATGAATTTTTTGACCATGCCAGCAGCCCAATACGCCGCGATGGCGATGAGTACGACAAGCACAAGATTGAGAAGATTGGCCTGCAGCCAACCAAGCGAATTTGATACGTTTTCCATGGGTCCCTCGTGATAATAAATGTTGCGGCGATATATGGCGAAAGGCGCCAGTTTTCATAGGGGAAACTTACCTGAGCCGTCCCCTTTGCCCAAGTTATAAAGGGTGTCTAAGCGCTGAGCGCGTCAGTCTCACATTTGCAATGTGCAATTGAACAGTGTGCCAACGTTATTGCGCTGGCCAAGTTGCTCAGTTATTGCTCGGGCATGGGCAAAACACTTTCTGGAAAATGCATGTGTGGCGCGGTCACATACGTGGCCACGGGCGCACCAGTTGTTGTTGCTCAATGCCATTGCGAGGAATGCCGCCGTTTGAGCGGAACAGGACACACTGTGGGTGCTATGTTCTCTTCTGATGCGGTTATTATGACCGGGGAGCTAAGCACGTACATATATGTGTCAGATACAGGGTCCGAGGTGACCAAAGCTTTTTGCAAAACCTGCGGGAGCCCGATTTTTGGGAAAAATACCCGACTGCCGGATCATATAACCTTGACGCTTGGCACGATGGATGATGCCAACGGATTGGATGTGCAGGTCGTGATTTTTGCACGCGACAAACCACACTGGGATCAGCTTCCGGACGACGTTTCCTCGTTTGAGGTACAGCCTGAGTGGAAACCACAGGGCTGATTTGGCGAACTGCTGGGATACACAAAACGCACAGCGCATGCATTGACTTGGCAGGCGTGAGCGTTCATTCATCCGCCCCATGCGTCACGCACTGCCATATGCTCGTGCCGGTCAAGTGATCGGTTTGCTCGGAGGATCGTTTGATCCTGCGCACGAAGGCCATGTGCATATCACCAAGGCGGCGCTCAAGCGGTTCGGGCTGGATCGTGTGTGGTGGCTGGTCAGTCCTGCCAATCCGCTGAAGCCCGTTGGCCCTGCGCCGATTGAGCAGCGGTTGCAGCGCGCGCGCAGTGTGATGCAGCATCCGCGTGTTGAGGTCACTGACATCGAGAGCCACATTGGCACCCGCTACACCGCGCAGATGTTGGACAAGCTGCATCAGCTCTACCCCGGTGTTACGTTTGTCTGGCTGATGGGCGCAGATAATCTCAAGCAGTTCCATTTGTGGCAAAACTGGCAGGGTATTTTGGCGACCACGCCGATTGGGGTGATTGCACGCCCCGGTCAAAGGGTGGCGGCGCGCACTTCTGTGGCAGCGAGCATTTATGAGCGTGCACGTGTACCTGCGCGCGCCTCGCACCTGTTGGGGCGCATCGGGACGCCAGCATGGTGTTTCGTCAACGTGCCTATGAATGATGCCTCTTCAACCAAAATTCGCGATGCAGGCGACTGGACGCGCGACTAGCCCTCTGAGCTGGCTCGCAAATTCACAACGTTTTGTCGCGGCGTAGTCTTGCAGGTTTTTGGAGTTCAAGGTTTACTCTGCGCATGACTGATCCTCGTTCTACGCCATCCACTTTGTCATCTCCTGTATCGCGCTTAAGCCGTCGTGCCGCTTTGGGTCTTATGTTGGGCGGAGGCGCGAGCGCCGCCATCGCCCAAGGTGCGCCTGCTGTTATGCGCTCTCCGCTGCCGCTCCCACGCCCAGATGGCTTGCACAAATTGAGATACACAAGTGGCGCTGAGCTGGTAGAGCGTGCGCGTTTGACGGGCGCGGTAACCTACGCAGTGGCAGATGACACCGGAAAAATACTGGAAGCGCGCGGCGTCGACGTGGCGTTGCCGCCCGCATCCGTTGCCAAGGCCGTGACTTCGATCTACGCGTTGGAACACTTGGGGGGTGATTTTGTCTTTACCACGAAAGTGATGGCGACCGGCCCTGTGGTGGACGGCAAAGTTCAGGGTGATCTCATTTTGGTGGGCAGCGGGGATCCGACGCTTGATTCAGATGCGCTTGGTGCATTGGCGGGGCAGTTGGTGGCGCTGGGCATCACTGGCATCACGGGGGCCTTTTATGTGGATGGCACGGCCTTGCCGCAGATTGAGATCATCGATGATCAGCAGACGGAGTTTGCCAGCTACAACCCGTCAATTTCAGGTCTGAACTTGAATTACAATCGTGTGTATTTTGAGTGGAAAAAAGAAGGCGATACCTTCGCGCTGAAAATGGACGCGCGGGCGCGTAAGTTCGCACCTGATGTGCGCATCGCGTCGATGAGCGTGGTGGATCGTGGCCTTCCGGTGTTCGATCATGAAGCTGGCAATGCGCAGGATGTGTGGAGCGTTTCGCGATCAGCGCTTGGAAAGGGCGGCGCGCGCTGGTTGCCTGTGCGCTTGCCACGGCTTTATGCGGGCGAGGTCTTTGTTGCGGTGGCAAAGGCGCAAGGGGTGGAATTGCCACAGGCCTTGCACATTGCAAAGCGTGCACCGGATACGGCAGAACACAGGATTGTCGCGCAATACGACAGCCAAGATTTGACGAAAATCGTCAAGCATATGTTGAAATATTCGACCAATTTGACGGCTGAAATTTTGGGCCTGACCGCAAGTGGTGCGCGCGGGCTGGATCCACAAGATTTGTACAGTTCAGCGCAGGCTATGTCTGGCTGGGCCAAGGAACGTTTTGGCTCAGACAGCCTGAGTTTCGTGGATCATTCCGGACTGGGGGGCGCGTCATCCACAACGACGACCGACATGGTGCGCTTGTTGTCTGCGGATGGCGTTGAGGCGCTGCTTGGCCCCCTGTTGAAAACGATTGTGCCGCGCGATGACGACTATAACGCCGTCAAAAACCCAACCTTCGATATTCAAGCCAAAACGGGGACATTGGATTTTGTCTCTACTCTGGCGGGCTATGTAACGGCCTCGGATGGGTCTAAGATGGCGTTTGCAGCGTTTGCCGCTGATTTGCCGCGCCGCGCAGTGGCAAAGGCCAATGGCGAAGAAGTGCCACGCGGCGCCAAGACATTCAACACGCGCGCCAAAAGGCTGCATCATGCGTTGATCCGACGCTGGGCGGGGGTCTACGGCAGTTAGGTGTCTATAGGGAAAGTGCACAGAATGCCATTGCGAAGGATTTTAAAAATGGCACGTTTGCAGCAAAATTGAAGTAATCCATGCATTTGCGAAAACGCAATATGTACTTCAAAAACAGAAAGTTGACCAAGTCTAAAGGATAGTGCAATGGTTTGGTCTCGATCCACTATTGAAACAATTCCAGAGTCCTGAGCGCCATGAAAAAGATCATATTGCACTGCGGCATGCGCAAAACAGGATCATCAGCACTGCAGGTTCAATTGTCACAGAGCCGCGAAACTCTTTTACAATTTGGATTTGACTATATCAGGATGGGCGGATTTGCTCTCGCTGAGCAGGGGAAAATTAGTTCTGGAAATTGCGTGGCATTGGCGCAGTCCTATGGCCAGATGCGTGGCGATAGGAATGTTGAAAGACGCAAAAAAACGTTGAGTGCCGCGGTGAAGGCGATCCGGGCCGCCGAAGGGCATGTGATTTTTTCAACCGAATTTTTTTCAACACTGCCCGTTCAAAATTTGGCGAAACTTGTGGATGAGTTGTCAGCGGAAGGCGATGTCCAGCTGGTTTTTTTCACCCGAGAGCAAACCTCTTTTCTGGTTTCCGACTACGTTCAAAAAATCAAGCGGCATGGTTTGCAGCAATTTCCAGATGAATATTTCCCGTCATGGGAAAAACATAAGAATCGCCTAATGTATTTTTCTCATTTCACTAAGTTATCGCATGCGATGCCTGACGTGAAAATTTCTATTCAACCGTATGAGCTTTCAAAAACCCACCCGAGCGGATTGATGGGGATGTTTTTAGATATGATTGGCGCGCAAGTTCCAAAAGAAGGTCTTGCATCTGACGCACAGATAAATTTGAGCCCGTCGCCGATGGAAATACGTTTGATGATGGAGATCAATAAACACGGCCCACGGATGAAATTTTCGGATATGCTTGTTGAAAGCAGTCACAAGGCAGGGCGGGCCAAAATCCATTCGCAACAGGTCATTTTGCCACCGCGCTTTAAACAAGAAATCGTAGACTTTTTCCACGATGACAACGAAGAATTCTTCAAGCATTTTGTGGGGGGTGAAAACCTCTACCAATTGTCTGAGAACGGTGACGAATTTGTTGATCTTAGCAAAATTAGGTTTGAAGCCTCCGACGTTGTCGACATACTTTCAGGACTTTTGGTGGATATTGACCGGCGTGTAGCCAAGATTGAGGCTGCGCTTTAGGTCCAAATGCGGGGCGCACAACAAATTGTGCACTCACTCTGCGGATTTGGCTTGAGTTTAGAAATTGGGGTAGCATGACAGAGTTGTATCGAATTGACCGTGACTACCCTCTTTCTCTGCAGATTGAGAAACAAACAAATGCGACATTTGTTCCCGTAGACGGTTTTTCCAGGCGCCGCGGGCCATTTCTTGGAGGCGTTTTGCGCTCTGATGGTGGTTTCGTGCAAAACTCAGCGTGCTACATTGATGAAAACCGCAATCCAACGGGCAAACCGTCTCCAAAGCTGACAGAAGATGCGGAGCATAGGCCTGGGAATTGGCTTTTTGGTGGGCGTTATGATTTACGATTTGGTCATTTCTTGGTCGAATCTGTCGCTCGGCTTTGGGCGCTGGACTATATCGATGTACCGATCAGTGGCGTTGTCTATATGCCAGGTCGGCCCTTAAAGGCTTTCAACCCTAAGCGTCTCGTTTCTAGGGGGCGCGCGCTCTACGATCTGTTTGACGGCTTGCCATCCCCTGAAATCATTTCGAAACCGACGCGCTTTGAAACGCTATTCATTCCACCTCAAGGATGTGGTGCAGGTGAACTTGCGGTTGGTTGTCCGGAATTCCGATACTTCGCACGCAAACGGTTTACCAAGAGGGTCGCACCAAATGGGGATGACAAGCTTTATATTTCGCGCAGTGCAATGTTGAGTTCCCCAGGACAAATTGTACACGAGAAGCTGCTTGAGACACAGCTAGAACGTGACGGTTTTTCGATCATTCATCCCCAGAATCACTCGATCGACGAGCAAATTGCTCGCATAAGTGCTGCGCAAATCATCGTCGGTGTTGAAGGCTCTGCATTTCATCTGGTTGCCTATGCCGCCAACCAGAATTGTAAGATAGGCGTGATCCGTCGTCGCGACAAAAACCATGGGATTATAAACCATTGCAGAGCATTCCATGGGGCGAGAGCAATAGACCTTGACGCATTCGAGTATGGATTTGTAGCGCCAGGATCTAAGCATGCAATTGGAAACGCGGTCTTGGACTTTGTGTCATTGTCCCGCCAACTGCGGTTTCATGGCTTGGTTGGGCTGGACTTTGATTTGCCTACGCTGTCTGAGGTTGATGTCGCAGAAGGCGTTGAAGAATTGCAGCGCAAAATCTTGTCATAAACTCAGAGTGATGGCGTCTTTCTGGGCCCAGTTGTAAATGGCTGGCCTGCGTTGGCGGGCTTGTCCTAGCGAGGGGGACGCACACCCGTGCAGCGCAAAAATCATCGGTTCATGAAAGTAGAGATAGCGCGCTTAAACTTTCCACCCAATGCCGCGTGTCCAAATCAGTCCTACATCGTGACGTAATGTGCCCGTGCGCCGCGCTCAATTGCGGCTGCGTGTAAGCGGTCGATGTTGAGCTCGTAACGCACTTCTTCGAGAATACGCAGTTCGGCTTCGCGGATGGTTCCGTCTACGGCTGCGATGTCGCAGGCCAGCGCATAGGCAGTTTCAAACAGCGTCTCTGGCAGATTGTCACGTACCAACCCAAACAGGGCGTCCAAGCCGTCCTCTTCTGAGAACAGCTCGATCACGATAGCGGATACTGTTTTGATCCGATCTGGGTCGAAATTCGCAAAGACGGGCAGGTGGTTGATCATCGCTTCGATCGCCAAAAGTTCAGACGTGCGCACATTGGCGTCAGACATCGATACGGCGATCATGACTGCAACGAGGCAATCTTGAGCAGAGAGGGAATGGGCGGTATCGGTCATGATTTGTCCTTTGGGTGGCGATAGCCCCAAGATATGGGTGCCAGAGGTCTCAATCAAGCGCCGTAACGCATTTGCGCGGCTTTTAACCTATATATGTTGGCGCCTCTGTGTTGACCAAAACCCGTCGGGGCAATACATGGGGCACTTGCGGCCAATGGGGGTCGCGTATCTGATTTCAAGGATTGCTATCATGACTGACCTGCGCACTGCTGGTATGAGCTCCAAAGCTTGGCCTTTTGAAGAGGCCCGCAACGTTCTCAAACGGTATGAGCAATCCAAGGACAAGAAAGGCTATGTGCTTTTCGAGACTGGATATGGTCCGTCTGGCTTGCCGCATATCGGCACCTTTGGCGAAGTGTTGCGCACCACTATGGTACGCCGCGCCTTTGAAGTGATTTCCGATATCCCGACACGTTTGATCTGTTTTTCAGACGACATGGATGGCATGCGCAAAGTGCCAAGCAATGTGCCAAACCAAGAGATGATGAAAGAGGCAGAACAGCTTCCGCTGACCGCTGTGCCTGATCCTTTTGGTACCCATGACAGCTTTGGTGACCACAACAACGCCATGCTGCGTCGCTTTCTTGACACGTTTGGGTTTGACTACGAATTCCATTCTGCGACGGATTACTACAAAAATGGTAAGTTCGACGAGATTTTGAAACGCGCTGTCGACAAGTATGACGACGTGATGAAAGTCATGCTCAAATCCCTGCGCGAAGAACGCGCCGCGAGCTATTCTATCTTCTTGCCGATCCACCCTGAAACGGGTCGCGTTTTGTATGTGCCGATGAAGTCCGTCAACAAAGACGACTACACCATCACGTTCGACGACGAAGACGGCAAGGAATGGACCCTGCCTGTCACCGGCGGCAATGTGAAACTGCAGTGGAAGCCTGATTTTGGCGCGCGCTGGGCGGCTTTGGGCGTGGACTTTGAGATGTTCGGCAAGGACCACTCAACCAACGCGCCGATCTATGGTCGCATTTGTGATATCTTGGGCGGCAAGCGCCCATTGAACTTTAGCTATGAGTTGTTCTTGGACAGCAACGGTGAAAAGATCTCCAAGTCCAAAGGCAATGGCCTTTCGATTGACGAATGGCTGACCTATGCGTCGACTGAAAGCTTGAGCTACTTCATGTTCCAAAAGCCGAAAACGGCGAAGCGCATGCATTTCGATGTGATCCCGCGCGCGATGGATGAATACCACCAGCAGCTGCGCGCCTATCCAACGCAGACTGTGGACCAGCAAGCGGCGAACCCTGTGTTCCACATCCACGGCAAAGATGTGCCTGCCTCAGACATGGTCGTGCCGTTCACCATGTTGTTGAACTTGGCCTCTGTAGCGAATGCCGAAGAGAAAGAGCAAATGTGGGGCTTTATTCAGCGCTATGCACCTGAGGCAACGGCTGAAACGCACCCTGGTTTGGATGCAGCAGCAGGCTATGCGGTTGCGTATTACAATGACTTTGTGAAGCCAGAAAAAACCTTCCGCGCACCAAGTGATCAAGAGCGTGCAGCACTTGTCGATTTGAAGGCGGCCTTGGCATCCCCTGAGGCGGCGCTTGAACAGATCGCAAAGAAAAACGCTATGATGGGCAAAGACGAAGCCTTGCCAGAAGCCAATATGACAGATGGCGATTTCTTGCAGTCTATCGTGTTCGCTGTTGGTAAAAACCATGGGTTCGAGAACCTTCGTGATTGGTTCAAAGCGCTGTACGAAGTGCTTTTGGGCGCGTCCCAAGGCCCGCGTTTTGGTGGCTTTGTTGCGCTTTACGGTGTGGACGAAAGCATCGCCTTGATCGAACAGGGCTTGAACGGCGAATTGCTGTAATCACCCTTGCTGAGCACAGCTTGAAAAGAGCCTCCGAAGCGCTAGATGTCGTCTAGAACTCCGGAGGCTCAACTATGTTTAAACATCTGTTTTTGTCGGCATTCATCGGTCTTTCAACCCCGCTTTTGGCGTTTGCGGACCCTGTTACGGATGTCATCGAAGAGCAGCTTGATGCTTTTTTCGATCGCGATGCACCGCGCGCTTTTTCTTTTGCCAGCCCTCAGATCCAAGGCATGTTCGGCACGCCCTTGAACTTTGCGATGATGGTGGAGCGTGGCTATCCGTCGCTCTGGTCGCCTGGGGCCGTGGAATTTTCGGATCGTTATGAACAAGGGGCTCGGGTGCGCCAAACTGTGATCGTGACAGGTCCGGATGGCAAGCGTTTGGCGTATGAGTATGACATGCTGCGCCTCAACGAAAACTGGAAAATCAATGGCGTTCGGCTTGTGCCCTTAAACGAAGTGGGCGTGTAATCGACCCCCACCCATTGACGACTGTTGCGCGCAGAGTTTGACCTGCGTACGCCCCCTTAAGTGCACCGTTATCCCCATGGCGTAGAACATTCGCTGTCTGGGCATGCGCTGCCACGGCTTTCAAATTGAGAGACAATTCCTTGGGCCAGCGAATGCCTCGCCGGACCAGTTGCGCATGTGACCAAATGGATGTGTGAAAGGGGTTCGGATGAACAAGGCCATTACTGAGGGGCTGGTGCTGATGCCACCAGCGTTTGTGAGCGGTTTGGGCGTATGGTCCAGCGAAGACGGGACGCCGGGCTCGGCGACTTATGCGAGTGCAGGAAATGCGGCCTTTGTCGCGGCTGATCCCGATTTCGGCGGCGCGCTTGAGATCGTGAAACAAGACACGACGACAAAATTGCGATACATGGGCGAAACGCCGTTGCAGCCGGGCATGTATTTGCAAATCACTGCCCGCGTCAAAGCTGTGTCAGGCAATTTGCCATCTGTGCGGATCGCGGGCTGGGCTGGCAACAGCTCATTGAACCATGTCGGCGGTGTGACGGAAACGGGCCCAGAAGTGGCGCTGACCGCCTATGGTGAGGTGGTTGAAATCTCTGCCATTGTGGGGACGGGCGCACGCGGTGGTGTTGACATGCCTTGGGGGCTCGAGGCCGTGTACGGGCATTTTGGCCTTGATCTGGTCGGCGCAAATGGTGGCACTGTTCGTATTGACGACATCAAAGTTGAAGACGTCACAACGTTCTTCTTGGCCGAAAGCGTCGGCGTGGTCGATGTGCGCGATTATGGTGCTGTTGGCGATGGTGTCACGGATTGTAATGCTGCCTTTGAAGCGGCTGATGCGGCTGCGGACGGTCGTAAAATCATGGTGCCAGAGGGCACTTACCTTTTGACGAGCAGCCTGACATTGTTGCACGAGCCTATTTTTGAAGGCACGATGACAATGGCCGATGATGTGCGCTTGGCGCTGCGTCGAGGATATCATTTGAACTCATATATTGATGCCTTCGGCGATGAGCCTTTGGCCTTCAAAAAAGCGTTCCAAGCCTTGCTCAATTTCACCGATCACGACAGTCTTGATCTGTGTGGTCGCCGCATCGAGCTGACGGCACCAATGGACTTGCAGGCGATTGTTGGCAACAAAGAAGTGTTCGAAGTGCGCCGCATCATTCGCAACGGCCAGCTCAATTGTCAGCCCTCTACGGACTGGGATGCGGATGTGGTCACATCGACGGCGTCCTACTCCACTTCATCTGACAAACAGCTGACAAATGTCACAAATATCGCGAATATTGCCGTAGGCAGCCTTGTGACTGGCAACGGGATTGGCCGCGAGGTCTACGTGCGCTCGATCGATGTTGGTGCGCAAACTCTGGTCCTAAGCCAGCCGTTATATGATGCAGATTCGAACCAAACTTACACGTTTACGCGCAACAAATACGTGCTGGACTTCAGCGGCTTCTCAAAGATGTCACAGTTTATCATCGATGATGTGGAGTTTCTGTGCAACGGCCTCGCATCGGCGATCATGTTGCCCATCACCGGCAATACCTTTCAGGTCCGTGACTGCCACTTCAAGTCCGTTCCGCTTCGCGGCGTAACGTCGCCTGGTTCGGGGTGTCAGGACTTGGTGATTGACCGCTGTTTCTTTGTATCCAGCGAGCAATCCGTGCGCGCCGAAAATCGTCTGTCTATCGCATTCAACGTCAATGCCAACGATGCGAAAATTCGTGAATCGCGTTTTCAGCGGTTTGGTCACACAGGCATCTTGTTCGGGTCTGGGCACCTGTTCACGGGCAACCACTGGTTCCAAGGTGACAATGATGCAGACAGTCCACGTATGGCAGGTGTGGTGTTCACCTATCCAAATGTGAACAGCGTCATCACCGGTAACTACATCGATAACGCGTTTATCGAAATGACCAACGAACACGATGCGAACCCTGATTTCGGCGTGGAATTCTCCTTTGGCGGTCTAACGGTGACAGGCAACATATTCCGCATGAGTGATGCCGCAGATTGGTCCAGTTGGATCGTGGTCAAACCCTATGGCCCTGGGCACTTCATTCAGGGGCTTTCTGTTACGGGCAATACCTTCAAATCGATCAATGGCAACTTGGACCGCATAGAGAAGGTGGATACAACGTTTGCAACGCTCGACATGTCGCGCATGCGCAATATCGTGTTCGAGGGCAACACCTTCAATGGCGTGTCAGATCCGTGTTTCAACCCTGTGTCGCTTGAGTTCACACAGTCGTCCGCAGCGACAAATTGGACATTGGACCCAAGCCGTTATCTTCCCTTCGGCGGATGGGCGCGCACCGTTGAATCCTTGGTCTTTGTCGGTCCTTTGCAAAACAGTGGCAACAATGCCGTCGGGACTATTCCCTATGTGACGAACAACTATGGATCCAGCTCCAACCAGATCCAACTGACGTTCCCGCAGTCGACCAAAGGCTCGGTTCGTGCGATGATCCGGATCGATAACCCCATCTAGACGACAGCGGTGTAACGACTACAATCTCTACCCCTTCGAATAGCTCACGCCGTTCGAGGGGGTTCTTTATGGCAACAGATCATCTTGAGTGAGCTGATACGCCTTGCCAAATCCGCCGTTCAAATCAGCATGCAGCGGTGTGAACTGGACAAAATTGAAATCCCCAAAATCGATATACAACGCTGCTTTTGGGTGAGTTTTTAGCCACGCCTCTCTGCGCGCCGCATGATTGGGATCATCGCGCGGCAAAAAGCGCACTTCTGCTGCAATCGAAAGGCGCGCAAATGCCAAAGGATCGCCTTTGTCGGGTGGATCCCCAACCAAAAGCCCACATCTCGGATGCGCCCTTAGCCGCTTGGTATGTGCCGCAAGATCCGAGACGAGCGACATCAACATACCATCTGGGCCGAGACCAAATGCGATGCGTGTCACACTTGGTGCTTGGGCTTCATCTAGCACGGCAAGGGCTGCGTGGCGTGCGGTGCCAATCAGCTCGCGCGCCAATGCGCGGGCCGCGTCGTCCGTCTGGCGAATGGTCGATTGGGATTTTTCAGTCATTCCAAACCATACCCCGCACAACCGCGCCTGTCATCACGCCACCGCTTCGACGCGTCGCAGTGCAATGCACTGTAAAATGTGACACCATCCTCACAAGCGTTTCATGAATATCTTTGGGAGGAGATGACAATGACACTCAACACATCATCAAACAGCATCAAGGTCTTGGTCGTCAGCATACTTGCCTCGATGGCAACACCTGTTTGGGCGGCGGATACTGTCGGCATCACGCCCGACGTCATGGCGTTCGATATTCCCACCGATACGGGCGTTCAAACCATTTCGCGCAACCAAGACGAAGCCAACATGGTCAGCGGCGAATGGGCGCGCACCTCGCGGCCCTGTCCGAACTTTTGCATCCAGCCGATGACGCCCGCAGAAGGCGTCACCACGATTGGTGAATTGGAACTGATCGCCATGCTGCAAGACCCAGCGGCCTTGGTGATCGACAGCCGCGTGACGTCAAATTTTGAAGGCGGCGCAATCCCGGGCGCTGTGAACATCCCCTATACCGAAGCTGCGGATCGTCTGGATGAATTGGGCTGCGAGATCGATTTTGACGGGTTCATCTGCGAAGGCGAGGCGGTCAAATCAGTAGCACTCTACTGCAACGGTCCATGGTGCGGCCAATCCCCCACAGCCGCCCGCCGCATGATCAAAGCAGGCTTTCCCGCAGAGAAGATTTCCTACTACCGAGGTGGCATGCAAGTCTGGCGGATGCTGGGTTTGACGGTGACGGAGTAGGGGCAATCACATGGAGGTCATTTTGCACTTCTCATGAAGTGTAGAATGAGATGACTTCGCAGGATTTTTACCAAACTATGTCAATGATCCGTCCGTCAGAGTGTCTGCACTCTCCGACCCCACCAGATGTCGTAAATCCTGAAGAATCTGCGTAACGCATTCGGCAGTTTAGAGAACTCCCTTTGTCACCTAGGAGAACAGCGACAAACCGGTTGGTTGTTGAGGTGCCGAAGAGATCTGAAATCCCTCCGCCGAATGCCGTGGCGTATGTTGATGAAGACCCGTCCATGATTGCTTTTCCAGAAAAACGTTCTGAACCGATAATAGAAGTGTAGATGTCGTGGTCTAAACCTTGCTCATAATTGAACTGTACTCTTTCACCCGTCCCTCGGATCTGTCCTGTCATTGTGCCGGAACAAGCTATTAACAATAGAGGTAGTGCAAATAGAATTTTTCTCATCTTTACTCCAAATAAATTCTTAGGATTTGAACGCTATTCAAATTAGGTTTTTGGGACTAAATATATCTACCTCTTCCCCCGCCGTCCATTATTCCCGCCGCGCATGCCGCCTCGGCCTGCTGTGGAGCGGCCTGAGGCAGTCTTGGCATCAACAACGGCCTTCTCGACATCGGCTTGTTTTGCTAGCGGATCATCGGCCACGGCAAGTTCCACGGCTTCCAGTCGTTTGACTTCGTCGCGCAGTCTTGCGGCCTCTTCGAACTCTAGGTTCTCGGCGGCTTTGCGCATATCGGCGCGTAGGCCTTCCAGCACGGTGGCCAAATTGCCCCCCGCGAGCGGCGCGTCGATG
Source organism: Pacificibacter sp. (assembly GCF_039769035.1). Classification (NCBI taxonomy): domain Bacteria; kingdom Pseudomonadati; phylum Pseudomonadota; class Alphaproteobacteria; order Rhodobacterales; family Roseobacteraceae; genus Pacificibacter; species Pacificibacter sp. Next base: position 3,878 of record NZ_JBDMZG010000172.1, on the reverse strand, counting down.
GTGGCGGTGACGCGGTTCATGTCGACGTCGCCTTTGTAGAGCCCCGCCAAAATATCCTCGACGTTCTTTTTCACCGTCTGCGGCGTGATGCCGTGTTCTTCGTTATAGGCGATCTGTTTGGCGCGGCGGCGCTCGGTCTCGCCCATGGCGCGTTCCATCGATCCGGTGATCTTATCGGCATACAAAATCACACGCCCTTCGGCGTTGCGCGCAGCGCGGCCGATGGTTTGGATAAGCGAGGTCTCAGAGCGCAAGAAACCTTCCTTATCCGCATCCAAAATCGCCACAAGCCCACATTCGGGGATGTCCAAACCTTCGCGTAACAGGTTGATCCCGATCAGCACATCAAACGCGCCCAAGCGCAGATCGCGCAAAATCTCGATCCGCTCAATGGTGTCAATTTCCGAGTGCATATAGCGCACCCGAACGCCTTGTTCGTGCAGATATTCCGTCAGGTCTTCGGACATGCGTTTGGTCAAAGTGGTCACCAAAACGCGGGAGTCATTCGCCGCCTGTTTACGTACCTCATCCAGCAAGTCATCGACCTGCGTGTCCACAGGACGGATTTCCACCACAGGGTCCAAAAGCCCCGTTGGGCGAATAATCTGTTCGGTGAACACACCGCCGGTCAATTCCAATTCCCAGTCTTTCGGGGTCGCGGATACAAAGACGGATTGCGGCCGCATGGCGTCCCATTCCTCGAACTTCAAAGGCCGGTTGTCTTTGCAAGACGGCAGGCGGAAGCCGTGTTCGGCCAGCGTGGTTTTGCGTCTAAAGTCACCTTTATACATGCCACCAATTTGCGGCACAGAGACGTGGCTTTCATCAGCAAACACAATCGCATTGTCAGGGATAAATTCGAACAGGGTGGGGGGCGGTTCGCCTGGGCCGCGCCCAGTCAGATAGCGCGAATAGTTTTCAATGCCGTTGCACACGCCCGTGGCTTCCAGCATTTCAAGATCAAAGTTCGTGCGTTGCTCAAGGCGTTGCGCTTCAAGCAGCTTGCCTTCGTTGTTGAACTGGTTCAGCCGCATTTTGAGTTCTTTTTTGATCTCGACAATGGCCTGTTTGATGGTCTTTTGCGGCGTCACATAGTGCGAGTTGGCGTAGACGCGCACCTGTTTGAACGTATCGGTTTTCTCGCCTGTCAGGGGGTCAAATTCGGTGATGCTTTCCAATTCCTCGCCAAAGAACGACAGCTTCCACGCGCGATCATCCAAGTGGGCGGGCCAGATTTCCAAACTGTCACCGCGCACACGGAAGGTGCCGCGCTGAAACCCGTGATCGTTGCGTTTGTATTGCTGGGCGATCAAATCGGCGATGACTTGGCGCTGATCATATTCGCCGCCCACGCTCAGATCTTGCGTCATCGCGCCGTAGGTTTCCGCAGACCCGATGCCATAAATACACGACACAGACGCCACGATGATCACATCATCGCGTTCCAACAAAGCCCGCGTGGCCGAGTGGCGCATACGGTCGATCTGTTCGTTGATTTGGCTTTCTTTCTCGATGAAGGTATCCGAGCGCGCCACATAGGCTTCGGGTTGGTAGTAGTCGTAGTAGGACACGAAATATTCGACAGCGTTTTCAGGGAAGAACCCTTTGAATTCGCCGTAAAGCTGCGCCGCCAAGGTTTTGTTCGGGGCAAGGATGATGGCAGGGCGCTGCGTTTCTTCGATGACTTTCGCCATGGTGAAGGTTTTGCCCGTGCCGGTCGCGCCCAAAAGCACTTGGTCGTGATCGCCGTCGTTGATGCCTTGGGACAGCTCTTTGATGGCTGACGGCTGATCGCCTGCGGGTTCAAAGTTGGAGTGCATGACAAATCGTCTGCCGCCTTCGAGTTTCGGGCGCGCAGCGACATCTGGGGCAGGGTTGGACAAAACCGCGGCGTTATCAAGCACGCGCTTGTCGTTGTGGGCGTAGGCCATTCGCAAAAGTCCTTTGAGGTTGGCCTATAGTTGCGGCTTGCGTGCAAAGGTTCAAGGCGGCTTTGACAGATTCTGTCAGGAGAGATTCAATCGGTTCTCAAAAACTGGGCCTGTCGGCTGCATCAGCTCACATGCGCGCGCGGCATGATGATCAGCGGATCACAGGGGTGCCACCTATGGGTATATGATTTGAAATAAATACAACCTATGCGTTATTTTTCGCTTGCACCAATCCGTTTCTCACCCTAGCTTGAATGGGCAAGCAGCTGAAATGACTGTCTGACCTTAGATGTGCACCCCACCCCAAAACTTCACATCTTAGGTCGGGCAGTCGCACCACTTCCCCCCAAACGTACGTCTTTGAAGGCTCAGATCGCAGCATTGCGATGTCTGTGCGCGCTTTTGGAAGCTTTCGCAGCCGCACAACGCGCGGTTTGACTTGAAATGCCCATGAGAAAGGGAGATAACGCAGCTAACAAACAAGGAGTCACCCATGCGCGCCCGTATTTACCAACCAGCCCGCAATGCCATGCAGTCAGGTCAAGCCAAGACCAAAAACTGGATTTTGGACTTTGCACCGGCGACAGCACGCAACATCGACCCGTTGATGGGGTGGACCTCCAGTTCTGACACGCAAGCGCAAGTGCGCATGACCTTTGACAGCAAAGAGGCTGCGATTGCCTATGCCGAAGACAAGGGCATGGAATACGTGGTCAGCGAGCCACAAAAACGCGCTCACAAAGTACGCCCTGGTGGCTACGGTGAAAACTTCGCAACGTCGCGCCGCACCGTTTGGACGCATTGATCGTCTGAAGTTTGGCGCGTTGTAACACCTGCGCCAGTTTCACTTTGAAAACACTTATGATCTTTGAGGCGACCCGCGCGGTCGCCTTTTCTTATGACTGACCTCTTGGAGCCCCTCATGACCATCACGCATCTTGTTACCCATTCTGGCGGCTTTCATGCGGACGAACTTTTGTCCTCTGTTGTGCTCACGCGTTTGTTCCCTCAGGCCACCGTCGTGCGCAGCCGCGATGCTGCGATGATCACGCCCTCTGCTGACAAAATCATTTACGATGTTGGTCGTGCCTATGATGCGGATGCGCAGATTTTTGACCACCACCAACGCCCCAGCCCTCTGCGGGACGATGATCAACCTTATAGTTCCTTCGGGCTTATTTGGGCGCACTATGGCCGCGACTATTTGGCGGCGATGGATGTGCCTGCGGAAGACATTGAGGCCATTCACACGAAGTTTGATGCCAAATTTGTTCTGCCCATCGACTTGCTGGACAATGGCGCGATGGAGCCTTCCGTTGCAGGGCCTTTGTCGATCCTGACGTTGCCTTCGCTTTTGGGCAGCTTGAAACCTGTGTTTGATGATCCATCACCCACGGCTGATGATGATGCGTTCATGGCGGCCTTGCCGATTGCGCGCGCCTTTGTTGAGGCTCAAATCCGCAATCTTGCTGCCAAAGCGCGTGCGCAAAGCGTGGTATTTGAAGCGATCGAAAAAGCAGGTACGTCGCCGATTCTCGAATTGCCAATGGGCATGCCGTACCGCTCTGCGCTTGATAAGGCCGAGGCGGATCACATTTTGTTTGTGGTGAACCCGCGCGGCGATGATTGGACGATGGGCGGTATAAAGTTGTCAAACGACACCTTTGAACAGCGCGCCGATTTGCCTGCCGCTTGGGCTGGATTGAGCGATGCAGCGCTTGAAGAGGCTTCCGGCGTTAAGGGCGCAAAGTTCTGTCACAACGCTAGATTTATTGCGGTTGCCGACTCGCGCGATGCGATTATGAAAATGGCTGAGTTGGCTGTGGTCGAAGTCGCGAAGGACGCCGAGGCGCCCCTAGCACCCGCCGAATAAGCGGGCGTTTGAGCCCGCATGGCGTGGCCCAAATCCAGCGGCAGGTTGGGGTCTGAGAAGGGCGCTGCCATTTG
>NZ_JBDMZG010000171.1:0-20145 GCF_039769035.1 Pacificibacter sp. | reverse complement strand
TTCAAGACGGTAGAAAACAAGCGCGCCAATCTGACCCGCCCAATCGGGGTACCAAGATAGAACCACGTGCCGTCCTTTTTGATCCGAATATCGAGCTCCCCACAATAAGGTGGGTTCCATTGCGCGACAGGCGGTAATCCGCGCCCTTTTGCGGCAGAGATCGCGGCGGCAATACTGTCGGCAGAGACACTCACAATAAATTCACTCCAATTCGAGGCCAAAGATCGATTGTCTGTTTGTGCTTTTGCGCAGACCTGTTTCTAATAGTGCACAGTTTTTGAGGATAGGTGAAGACATGTCGCAAAGTGACCTTGTGCAAGAGATCGAAGAGCTTGGTGCAAAATTGGCCGAGGCCAAGGCATCTGTCACCCGTCGTTTCATAGGCCAAGAACAGGTTGTTGATTTGGTCTTCTCCGCTTTGCTGTGTGGGGGCCACGCGCTTTTGCTTGGACTTCCTGGCCTGGGGAAAACGCGTTTGGTTGATACCTTGTCCACTGTGATGGGGTTAAAAGGCGCACGTGTTCAATTCACCCCCGACTTGATGCCCGCAGACATCTTAGGCTCTGAAGTTCTTGAGACCGCGCAAGACGGCAGTCGCGCGTTTCGTTTCGTGAAAGGCCCTGTGTTTTGTCAACTTTTGTTGGCCGATGAAATCAACCGCGCCTCGCCGCGCACACAATCCGCCTTGCTTCAGGCGATGCAGGAAAAATCGGTCACAATCGCCGGTCAAGCACATGATCTAGAGCCACCGTTCCATGTGCTCGCCACGCAAAACCCGCTGGAACAAGAGGGCACCTATCCTTTGCCCGAGGCCCAGCTGGATCGGTTCTTGGTGCAAGTTGATGTCGCCTATCCTGATCGCGACACCGAACGTGCGATCCTTTTAGCCACCACTGGCAGTGCCGAAGAGGATGCGGTCGAGGTGCTTACCGCGGCTGACTTAATCGCCGCACAGGCCTTGTTGCGCAAAATGCCCGTTGGCGAAAACGTGGTTGAGATGATCCTTGATCTGGTGCGCTCTTGTCGCCCTGATACGCCTGAGGCTTCTGATGCCATTTCGAGCGCCGTTGCATGGGGCCCCGGACCACGCGCCGCCCAAGCCTTGATGCTAACGGTGCGTGCACGCGCGTTGCTGGACGGTCGATTGGCCCCATCGCCGGATGATGTCTTGGCCTTGGCGCGACCCGTTTTGAGTCATCGGATGGCACTTACGTTTGCGGCCCGTGCGCGCGGCGACGATTTGGGCGCATTGATTGATGCAGCAGCGCAGTCTGCGTTGAAAGCAAGACCCGCGGCGTGACAGATTTAGCCGCATATCCCTCAGGTTTGCGTGCACGCGCCGAAGAGTTGGCGGCGCCGTTCCCTGCGCTTTTGGCAGATGCCGATCAACTTGCACGCACGTTGATGATGGGCGGGCACGGGCGCAGACGCGCAGGGGCAGGCAGCGAATTTTGGCAATATCGACCTGCACAAGCAGGGGACGCAGCTCGCGCGATTGATTGGCGACGCTCTGGTCAATCAGATGTATATTTTGTCCGAGAAAAAGAGTGGCAAGCGGCCCAGTCTGTGCACTTTTGGTGCGATTTGTCTAAGTCAATGCAGTTTTCGTCACTGGAAAACAGCGCGACAAAACACCAGTATGCGGCGTTGCTGACACTCGCTTTGTCGATTTTGTTGATGAATGGCGGTGAGCGCGTGGCGCTTGATAGCCTTGGAACGCCGCCCCGCATCGGCGGGCAGCAATTGAGACGTATCGCCGAAGGGCTGAGCACGTCCCAAAATGTCGAAAACGGCGTGCCCGATGTTTCCAACTTCGCACCACAATCGCGTGCTGTATTCTTGTCAGATTTCTTGGGGCCGATTGCGCCAATCGAGGCCGCTGTGGCGGCCGCGGCTGACCGAGGTATCGGTGGTGTACTGTTTCAAATTTTGGACCCCGCCGAAGAGGCGTTTCCCTATCAAGGGCGCACGGTGTTCACGTCGATGGCTGGGTCTACGTCGCATGAAACTTTGCGCGCTGGTGACTTAAAAGAACGCTACCTCGATCGGTTGTCAGAGCGAAAAGCCGCGTTGCGCAGTCTGGCGGCGCAAGCTGGCTGGCAGTATTCCTGCCAGCATACAAACGCATCCGCAGGTGCCGCGTTGCTATGGATGTTCCAAGCACTTGAACAGGGCACGCGCTGATGTGGGTGCTGGGTCCAATCGGGTTTGCCGCGCCGTTTTTGCTGTGGGCCTTGCTGATCCTGCCCGTGCTTTGGTTGCTTTTGCGTGCCGTGCCGCCCGCGCCCAAACGCCAGCAATTCGCCGCCGTCTTTTTGTTGCTTGGTTTGGACGACAAAGAGGCGCAAGCCGCGCGCAGCCCTTGGTGGATGACGCTTTTGCGAATGCTGGCGGTGGCTGCGTTGATCGTGGCGTTTTCTGGCCCTGTTTTGAACCCGCAATCTGGCGAGGATGACGATGGCCCCCTGATCATTTTGGTCGATGGCACTTGGGCGGATGCGCCTGTCTGGTCGTCGCAAATGGCGCGCGTCGACGAAATCTTGGCACAAGCCGACCGCAGCGACAGATTGGTGGCGGTGAGCGTCGCAACCGATACGCCAGCGCAGGGCTTGACGTTCAAGCCGGCCCGCATGTGGCGCGCAGATTTGGTTGGATTTTCACCTGCACCTTATGTGCCCGATGCGGATGCATTGCTGCGCGCGATTGATGTGGTGGACCAAGAGGCGAGCACTCTTTGGGTGTCGAGTGGGTTGGACTATCCACGCCGCCTTGATGTGCTTGCCGCTTTGGAGCGCTTGGGCGCAGTGAGTGTGATTGAGACCCCGCGCAACGTTTTGGCATTGGGCCCTGTGATGCGCGCTGACGGTGGTGTGAATGCTGTTGTGCACAGTCTTGGCAGTGCCCCAGATCGCGAGGTCACGGTCTCGGCGATTGGTCCAGATCCCTCAGGTATTGAGCGGGTGTTGGGGCACGTCAGTCTCGCGGTTTCGGCTGGTGCGACGCCTGTCGAATTTGCCCTAAGGCCAGAATTGCGAAATCGTGTCACAAGGTTCGAAATTGACAAGGAACCTTCAGCTGCTGCGGTTCAACTGGTTGCTGATAGTTTGAAACGTCCAAAGGTTGCATTGATATCGGGACAATCAGAAGGCGGCGATATTGATTTGTTGTCCCCGCTTCATTACTTGCGCGCGGCCTTCGAACAGTCGTCTGATATCATCGAGGGAACTTTTGATGATTTGGTCGCAGCCAACCCCGATGTCATCGTTTTGGCGGATGTCGCGCGCCTTGCTGGTGACGAAAATGCGAAGTTACTGGAGTGGACTTCTAAAGGCGGGCAGTTGCTGCGTTTTGCCGGTGAAAAATTGGCAGCGTCCGACGTGGCCAGAGATGGGATAGATCCCTTGATGCCCGTCACTTTGCGCGCGGGCGGGCGCTCGATTGGCGGTGCGATGAGCTGGGGAGAGCCCAAACTTTTGCGGCCGTTCGCTGAAGCATCGCCTTTCTTTGGGCTTGAGATTCCAGACGATGTCGCAGTGACGTCTCAAGTTTTGGCGCAACCCGAACCCGAATTGGCGGCGCGCGTGATTGCGACTTTGGCGGATGGCACGCCGTTGGTTACCCGAAAAACCGTGGGGCAGGGGCAGGTTGTTTTGTTCCATGTGACCGCAAATGCACAGTGGTCGACGTTGCCGTTGTCAGGGTTGTTTGTGTCGATGTTGCAGCGCCTGACATCTGCGTCCAGCGTAGGTGAGGCGCAAGACAGCGATCTGCAACGGCAAGTCTTGTCGCCCACATTGCTTCTGGATGGGTTTGGCGATCTGCATGATGCAGGTTTGAGTGAACCCGTGTCAGGCGAAGTCTTTTCGAACGCAAGCGCATCGGCCAAAACGCCAGCTGGTATCTATGAGACACAGGATCGCGCATTTGCGCTGAATGTTTTTGGGCCGACAAGCAAGCTTGTTGCAGCACAATGGCCGAGCAGCGTTGAAATGATCGGTGCACAAAATGCCGCCGAAGTGTCTTTGAAACCGGTTCTATTGATGCTGGCTTTGGCTGCGCTTGCACTTGATTTGTTGGCGGTTTTGATGCTCACAGGGCGCGTTACCTACAAGGGTGCCGCGCCGCTTTTCATCGCAGGGTGCGTGTTTGCGATGGGGGTTTCAAACCCAAATATATTACTTGCGCAAAGCGCTGGCGCGCAGCAAGACGCGTTTTTGCAAGCTGCCAGTTCTGAGCTGACTTTGGCATATGTTCTGACGGGTGATAAGGCTGTCGACGACGTGTCGCGGCAAGGCCTTGTGGGCTTGTCGCAAGCGCTTGCGGCGCGTACCTCGGTTGAACCCGCGGTACCGATGGGCGTGAATTTGGAAACAGATCCTTTGGGCGTGTTTCCGATTTTGTATTGGCCGATCACACTGTCGCAGCCTCCTTTGTCGGCGCAGAGCTATTCGAAATTGAACGCGTATATGCGGTCGGGCGGCATGCTCTTTTTCGATACACGTGACGGGGACATTTCTGGCTTTGGGCAAGCAACGCCTTTGGGCACTAAGCTGCGCGATATTGCCTATGCCTTGGATGTGCCGCCTTTGGAGCCTGTCCCCCAAGATCACGTGCTGACGCGGTCGTTTTATTTGCTGGATGCATTTCCTGGTCGCTATGTCGGTGCTGACGTTTGGCTGCAAAAATCCTTTGATCAAGAACCGTCGAGCGAGGGCATGCCGTTTCGAAATTTGAACGACAACGTGAGCCCTGTCATCATTGGCGCGAATGATTGGGCTTCGGCGTGGGCTGTGACTGAGGATGGGCGTGCTTTGCGCCCAGTCGGCAGTGGGTATGTGGGCGAGCAGCAAAGAGAAATGGCCTATAGGTTTGGCATCAATTTGATGATGTATGTGCTGACCGGAAGTTACAAATCAGACCAAGTTCATGTGCCTGCACTGCTGGAAAGGCTGGGTGAATGATGCCTGAGATCGTCTTTTCGCCCTATATTCCGTGGCCTGTTTTAGGCGGGGTCCTGCTCGTTTTGGCTGTCGCATTGGTGTTGTCAGCAATGCGTGGCATGACGGGGTGGGCCGTGCGCGGGGTTGCGTTTGCGGGCATCCTTTTGGCTTTGGCAAATCCGTCTATCTTGCGCGAAGACCGCTCTGATTTAAGCGATATTGTTGTTCTTTTGGTGGACGCGACTGCATCGCAATCTGTGTCGACGCGCATGGCGCAAACGGAGGCAGCCAAGGTGCAACTCACCGCGCAGATTGCCCGTTTGCCCAACACCGAGCTGCGCGTTGTGATGTTGGCTGATGGGGCGGATAATCGTGGGTCGTTGCTCAGGACGCGCTTGCGTGAAGCCGTTGCGAATGTGCCGTCTGAGCGGCTTGCTGGGGTGTTTGTTCTGTCGGACGGGCAGGTGCACGATGCAGGTCTTGAGCTTGATGTGCCTGCGCCATTGCATCTGATGTTGACGGGCGAACCCGATGATTGGGACCGAAAGTTTAGCGTTGAGAATGCGCCATCGTTTGCGATCATGGATGAAGAAATCATTTTGACGCTAAAAGTGGAAGACGTAGGCGCTGTGCCGGACGGTCTTGCGCCGCGTGCACCTTTGATCGTGTCGATTGATGGGGGGCGCGATATTGAGTTTGAGATCCCCGTGGGTCGCGCTGTGCAAGTGCCTTTAAAATTGCCGCATGGTGGTATGAATGTGTTGCAGTTTTCTGTTCCGATGGCGCCGGGCGAATTGACAGATCGCAACAATTCAGCGGTGGTTCAAATCAACGGCGTTCGGGATCGATTGCGTGTGTTGTTGGTGTCGGGCGAGCCGCACAACGGGGAACGGACTTGGCGCAATTTGCTCAAGTCTGACAGTGCCGTCGATCTGGTGCACTTCACCATTTTGCGCCCCATGGACAAGCAAGATGGCGTGCCCGTGACTGAGCTGTCGTTGATCGCCTTTCCAACGCGGGAGTTGTTTTTAGAAAAAATCGATGATTTTGATTTGATCATTTTCGACCGCTATAAGCAACGCGGTATTCTCTATGCAAATTACTTTGAAAACATCGCACGGTATGTTGAGGACGGCGGGGCGGTTTTGTTTGCTGCTGGCCCTGATTTTGCCTCTGCCAACAGCCTGTATTATTCGCCATTATCGCGGGTGATCCCTGCGCGACCTACGGGCCGCGTTTTTGAACAGGGATACGCGCCGCAAATCTCTGAATTGGGACTACGTCACCCTGTGACTCAAGGGTTGGGCGGTGTGACAGATGCCAATGGTTTGCCCGATTGGGGTCGGTGGTTTCGCCATGTCGATCTTGAGGTCACGTCTGGCGACGTGATTATGAAAGGGGCTGAAGGCCGGCCCTTGTTGGTTTTGGATCATGCGGGAGCGGGGCGTGTTGCGGTGCTTGCATCGGATCACGCGTGGCTCTGGAGCCGTGGCGTTGAAGGCGGTGGTCCGCAATTGGAACTTTTGCGCAGGCTCGCGCATTGGATGATGAAAGAGCCTGATCTTGAGGAAGAGGCTCTTACCGCAAGTGCAAGTGGCACGGAGATCACCATCACCCGCCGCAGTTTGACCGATGGTCCGCGCAGCGTCACGGTTGTAGGGCCTGACGGTGGCGAAACTGTGGTCGATATGGAGCAAATTCGCCCAGGATTGTATCAAGCAGAGGTGCGGGGGGATGACATGGGGCTCTACCGCATTGCGCAGGGTGATCAAAGTGCTGTGGTAGTCTTAGGGCCTGCTGCACCACGCGAGTTTGAACACACCATTGCGACCGAAGCACTGATGCTCGATGCTGTGCGGGCCACGCGCGCAGGTGTATTTGAGCTATCTGAGGGATTGCCTGATCTGCGCCGCGTATCGCAGGGACGTCCGGCGGCGGGGCGCGCTTGGGCGGGCATCACACCACGCGCGGCATTTGTGACACTGTCGACCTCAAAAACACCGTTGATACCTGCGTGGCTTTGGGCGCTTTTGTTGGTCGGCTGGGTCGTCTTTATGTGGTTGCGTGAGGGCCGCAGATAAGGCGCGGTGCCGTTTTGAGTGGCCTAAACTTCGTCTTGCAAAAGAACTTCGCGCGATGCCGAGGCGAATTCACGACGCACCAGGATAAAGACCGTCATAAGTGTCGCGATCAACAGGCCGATTGGACCCAAAAACCATCCCAAAGACCCCAAAGCAAAGTAAATTCCGCGCAAACCACGATTAAAAGCGCGGGCTGCAGCGATGTTCAGTTCACCCGCCTTTTTCGCACGGGGCAGCGTTTCTGGCGCATCGACTTTGTTGGGCACTGAAGCCATGACAACACCGCAGTAGCCAAACAGCCTGTTGGCCCAGATGAATTTCAAAAAGGCACTGGTGATAAAGACAAGCGCGAGCAGGATTTTCACTTCCCAGATGACTTGTGGCACGTCGAGTGTGAGATCTTGGGCGACGCCGCGCAAACGTTCTGCGTTCGAAATCGCGGCCAATCCGCCGCCAATAGCAATCATACAGGCTGAGGCGAAAAAGGCGGTGCCTTGTCGTAGTGTGTCGAGAACCGAAGCATCGAAAATGCGTGGTTCGCGCGTGATCATTTGCACCATCCATTTGCGCCGATAGTCCGCCATAACGACTGAGGTCGAGATGCGCGATTTGGGCGGGCTTTCAATGACGTACCCGAGGACAATCCAAGACAGAAACAAGAACCCGACAGCCAAGCCGTCGAGTTGGGTGAAATAGCGCAATTGATCAAGTAATTCCATGAATTTGGATATACGCTTTTGGGTTTGTCTTGTCATATGGAAAAATTGGTTATAAAACCTTACCAATATTCAATCACTCGTGGAGTCGCTCATGGAAATGCCTGTCCCAAACGACCAAATTTTGTCCCGCAAACCTGAGTTGGTGGCAAAATTGTTGAAAGCATTGGGGCGTGACGGCGTCATTGATGCACCTGAGGAGCTTAAGGCCTACGAGTGCGATGCATTGTCTGCTTATCGCTGCCCTCCGTTGGCGGCGGTGTTGCCACGCAGCACGCAAGAGGTTTCCGACATTATGCGCATTTGTTCCCAGATGGGCGTACCTGTTGTGCCGCGAGGTGCAGGCACCTCGCTGGCGGGTGGATCAATGCCCACCGCTGATAGCGTCATTTTGGGTGTGGCGCGTTTGCGTGATGTGTTGAGCGTCGACTACCCAAATCGCGTGATCAAAGTGCAAACGGGCATCACCAACTTGGCTGTGACCGGCGAAGTGGAAAGTGACGGGTTCTTTTACGCGCCCGATCCCTCCAGTCAGTTGGCCTGCGCGATTGCGGGGAACATCGCGATGAATTCAGGCGGCGCGCATTGTTTGAAATACGGCGTGACCACGAACAACCTTTTGGGCGTCAAAATGGTTCTGGCGGATGGTGAAATCGTCGAGGTTGGCGGCGAACACATGGATGCGGGCGGTTTGGATCTGCTTGGGGTGATTTGTGGCTCTGAAGGCCAGCTTGGCATCGTGACCGAAGCGACCCTGCGCATTTTGCCCAAACCCGAAGGCGCGCGGCCTGTTTTGATGGGCTTTGACAGCAACGAGGTCGCGGGCGCGTGTGTGTCGGACATCATCAAATCGGGGCTTATTCCTGTGGCCATCGAGTTTATGGATCGGCCTTGTATTGTCGCGACTGAGGAATTCGCCAAAGCGGGGTATCCGGATTGCGAAGCGCTGCTGATCATCGAAGTTGAAGGCTCTGAAGACGAGATCAACAACCAACTTACGCGCATTGTGGCGATCGCCAAACAGCACAATCCTGTCGAAATTCGCGAAAGTAAATCTGAGGCGGAAAGCGCACGGATTTGGCTTGGGCGCAAATCTGCCTTTGGGGCGATGGGGCAAATGGGTGACTACATGTGTTTGGACGGGACGATCCCCGTGGGCGAATTGCCATACGTGCTCAAGCGTATCAGCGAGTTGTCCAAGGATTACGGGCTCGCTGTGGGCAACGTGTTTCACGCTGGTGACGGCAACATGCATCCGCTGATTATTTACAATGCCGACAAAGAGGGCGACCTTGAAAAATGCGAAGCTTTGGGCGCTGACATCTTGCGACTTTGTGTGGATGTTGGGGGCTGTTTGACAGGTGAGCACGGGGTCGGCATCGAGAAACGCGATTTGATGCTGCACCAATACGGGGCGGATGATCTGGATGTGCAGATGCGCGTCAAAGACGTGTTCGATCCAAAGTGGCTTTTGAACCCAGCCAAAGTTTTCCCATTATCCGTATCCGAGACACGCCGGGGGCAGTTATGACACCGACAGCAACAACTATTTTGGGTAAGCAGTTTTCCGATGTGGCCGCATGGGAAGCGCAGATTGCAGACCAAGTCCGCGCCGAAGATCAGCATCTGCTGACAGGCAATGGGTCAAGCCGTATTGGTTTGGCAACAGGATCTGAGCTCAAGGCGCCTGATCAGGCTTGGCTATACGATCCAAGTGCGTTGACCTTGACGACAGCTGCGGGCGTGCCTGTTGACACATTGCGCGCAGAGTTGGCCAAAGAGGGACAAAGGCTTGGGTTTGAACCGCCGAACTTTGCCCCACTTTTGGGACGCGACGCACAAGGCACCATTGGGGGGCTTGTGGCAGCGAATGCCTCTGGGCCCAGTCGCGTCACCGTTGGCGCCTGTCGGGACTTTTGCCTTGGTGTCGGCTTTGTCGACGGGCTGGGGCGGGTGATCAAAAATGGCGGTCGTGTGATGAAAAACGTGACAGGGCTTGATTTGGTCAAACTGATGGCGGGCAGCTATGGCACGCTCGGGTTGATCACTGAAATTAGCATGAAGACGCAGCCAATTCCGGAAATGGCCGCGACACTTCAATGGGATGGATTGAGTGCGACCACGGCGGTCGCCGCGATGTCGGCTGCACTCGGCACGCCCTATAGTGTCACAGGTGCGGCACATCTGCCTGCAACAGAAAACGCATCTTCGCGCACGCTCATTCGGATCGAAGGGTTTGAGGCCTCGGTGATGACCCGTGCGCAAGACTTGCAAGAAGCGCTTAAGGCTTTTGGCGACATCACAGTGTCTGTCGATGCCGAACGCAATGAAACAACTTGGTCACAGATCCGCGATGTTACGCGTTTCCATAAGACATCGGGCGATGTTTGGCGGGTGTCCGTCAAACCGTCTGAGGCCCCCAAATTGGTCGAGGCCGTGCAGCCAATTGATGCGATGTACGATTGGGGCGGTGGGCGTGTTTGGCTTTTGACAGAACCAGACAGTGACGTGAGATCGCACATGGCGTCAGGGCATGCGACGCTGCTGCGTGCCAGCGATGCCACCAAACAAAACTTGGGCGTGTTTCATCCTGAAAATACTGTGGTTGCGCAGCTCAGTGCTGGGGTACGTGCCAAATTTGATCCGAAGCAAAAATTCAATCGTGGGATGATGGCCTGATGCAAACGAACTTTACACCTGAGCAACTGACCGATCCTGCGACCGCGCGCTCTAGCGAGATTTTGCGCGCTTGTGTTCATTGTGGATTTTGCACCGCGACCTGTCCAACATATGCCGTTTTGGGCGATGAATTGGACAGCCCACGAGGCCGCATTTATCTGATCAAAGATATGCTGGAAAATGATCGTCCAGCTGATGAGAAAACCGTGAAACACATTGATAGATGTTTGTCGTGCCTGTCTTGTATGACCACGTGCCCTTCCGGCGTGCACTACATGCATTTGATCGATCACGCGCGCGTGCATGTTGAAAAAACCTATAAACGCCCGCTGATGGATCGCTTGCTGCGCTGGACGCTTGCCAAAATTTTGCCCTATCCCAATCGGTTTCGTATGGCGTTGCTGGGCGCAAAAATTGGACGGCCGTTTCGTCATTTGATCCCTGATCCACGGTTGCGAGCGATGTTGGAAATGGCTCCAAAAACCATTCCGCCAGTGTCGCGCAACGATGCTCCGCAGGTGTTCCCTGCTCAGGGCGAACGCAAAATGCGTGTGGCATTGATGACGGGCTGCGCGCAAAAAGCGCTCGATACGGACATCAACGATTCCACGATCAACGTGTTGACGCGTCACGGATGTGAAGTGGTTGTGGCCAAAGGGGCTGGCTGTTGTGGGGCACTTACCCACCACATGGGTCGCGAAACAGAAGCGCACGCCTCTGCCGCTCAAAACATTCGGTCTTGGATGGCCGAAACACGGGGCGCTGGGCTGGACGCGATCGTGATAAACACGTCGGGCTGTGGCACGACCGTGAAGGATTATGGTCACATGATGCGCGAGACTGATTTGGCGCAAGATGCAGCGCATATTTCGAGCTTGGCGAAAGATATCTCGGAAGTGCTGATGCAGCTGGATTTGCCGCGCGGAACTCAAGATTTGACCGTGGCATATCACGCGGCGTGTTCGCTTCAACACGGCCAACAGATCAAATCTGACCCAAAAACGCTTTTGAAACGGGTTGGATTTTCGGTCGTTGAACCCAAAAACAGCCATTTGTGTTGCGGATCTGCCGGCACTTACAATCTTTTGCAACCTGAGATCTCTCAGGAGCTGAAGAAACGGAAAGTCGAAAGTTTGGAGGTAAAGACCCCAGATCTTGTGGCTGCAGGCAACATTGGCTGCATTATGCAGATCGGATCAGGGACAAAATTGCCGGTTATCCACACAGTTGAGCTTCTCGACTGGGCAACAGGCGGACAAAAACCCCGCAAACTTTCTGCGAATCGTTCATAATAAGTCTGTGAGGCGCTGGGCGATATTGATCGGCGCCAAAACTGAGGACGATTATGAAGCATCTTTTGGGCATCTTCTTGTTGATCTGCATGGCAGGTCAGGGGCAAGCAGACAGTCAACGCGATACCGTTTTTACGCAAAACACGTCCCGAGGTTGGGACGCAGTTGGGCGTTTGGATTTTGGTGAAAGCAGCTTTTGCACGGGGTCTTTGATCACGCCGTCTTTGGTTTTGACGGCTGCGCATTGCCTTTACGACGTCGACACTCAGAAGCCGCAGAAAATTGGTGAGATACAATTTCGCGCAGGGTGGCACGATGGTCAGTCGCTCGCCTCACGAAATGTGTCGCGCTACTTTGTCCATCCCGACTACGAGATGGCGATTGGCAGTCAGCAAGAACAGCTCACCAATGACCTTGCCCTTGTTGAATTGGACCGCCCCGTCAGCGAAAGCGTCGTGATGCCGTTTGAAACGGCGCATCGTCCGCGCAAAGGTCAAACGGTTGGGGTGGTGTCCTATGCGCATGGGCACGCCGATAGCGCGGCTTTGCAATCGTCTTGCCATGTTTTGGCCCGTCAGGGCGGCGTTGTTGTGACCTCTTGCGATGTGGATTTCGGCGCATCAGGATCGCCCATATTCTCTATGAAAAGCGGACGTCCGATGATTGTATCCGTGGTCTCTGCTAAGGCGCAATTTCGAGGCAACAAAGTGTCGGTCGGTACGGCTTTGGACGGGGGCTTGGATGTTTTATTTGCCATGGTCGAACGTGGTCGCGCGTCATTTGACGGCGCAGATGAAGACCTTTTTTCGCAGGGTCTAAGGGACCTTCAGGACGTTTCTGGCACGTTCTACGATTAACCCCTTGAAAGGCTAATCCTCCATTCCCAAATCAATTGTGTCAGGCGCTGCCGAGCAGGTCTGACACGAGCTTGTCCCTGAAGGGAAAGCAATTTTTTGGATCGCTCATTGGAGGATACCCATGCGAAATTTTGACCTTACCCCGCTGAACCGTGCCACTGTTGGCTTTGACCAAATCACCGATCTTATGGATCGTGTCATTCGCCAAGACGTCTCACAGCCCAGCTACCCCCCTTACAATATTGAAAAATCCGGTGATGACGCGTGGCGCATTTCCGTGGCCGTCGCGGGATTTTCCCCTGATGACATCGTGATTGAACAACGCGAAAACGCGCTGATCATTGCGGCCCGTAAATCGGACGAAGCTGCTGCTGGTAAAACCTATTTGCATCGCGGCATTGCGACCCGTGCGTTTGAACGCCGGTTCCACTTGGCGGATCACGTCAAGGTGACAGAGGCCACGCACGAGCACGGCATGCTGCATGTCGATTTGCTGCGCGAAGTGCCAGAAGCCTTGAAGCCGCGCCGCATTGCAATTGCATCGACGCAAAGCAAAAGCGCCCCAGCTGTTGATGCCGCCACACCAGAGACGATTGACGCATAAGCGCCCGTTTCGAAACTGACTGATATAAAAAACGCCCGGAGATATCTCCGGGCGTTTGTGTTTTTAGAGTTTGAGAATGAGCGAATTACATTTTGCCGATAGACCAGAAGAAGGTCTCGCCAGAGCTGTCATCCACACCGTCGTTGTCTGTTGAGACGAACATTTCACCGTATTTGGTGATGGCCAAGCCTTCAACTTTGTCGACCACGTAGCCGTTGAATGATTGCAAGTCAGGCACCAAATCGCGCACCAATTCTTTGGAGACAACTGGAAGATCGCCACCAAGCGCTGCTGGAACCATTTCTGCTGCTGGAATGCGGTAGATTTTCTTGGTTACAACGTTTTCGCCGATTTGGTTGTCGCGCTCGATGACATAGAAGTAATCGCCGTGTGCAACGATTTCTGAAAGACCAACCCAGCCTTTGGCAGGCTCAGTTTTAGGGTAGCTTACGGCGCCCCATTCTTTGGTCTCAAGGTTGTAGGCCACCAGTTTCACAGTGTTCTTTGGATCGTCTTTCCATTCGCGCTGAACAGCCATCCAAAGTGTGTCGCCAACGCGTGTGATACCTTCAAAGCCGAAACGTTTTTCGAAGTTCAACAACTCAGGTGGAAGACCGATTTCACCTTTTTTGGCTTTGATCAGGCCGTCAGCTTCAACGTGGTAGATCGCATGTGGAACAAGGCGATCAGTGCGGCCTTCGGAGGCAACATAGAAGCCGCCTTTGCCGTCCAATGTGATGCCTTCCATGTCGAGTTTCTGCGCTGGGTTACCGTCTTCGCGGTGAACGCGGATCACGTCAACGATTTTGGCCGGTGTTTGGCTTGGATCGATTTTGAAGATGGAAGGCTGGAAGCTGTAGAAGCTGTCGTTGACCGCGTAGATCATGCCGTCGTCGTCCGCGACCATGCCAGAAATCGCACCCCAGCCGATAAGCTCATCTGCGCCTTCGGATATGAGTGTTGGGTACTGTGCGGGCGCGTCTTGCAGTTCGTAGATCATGACGTGGGCGCGGGGGCCTTTGTCTTCGATCAGGTCTTTTTCGTTTGCAGTGACGAACAAGTTGCGGGACGGGATTGCGATCACGCCTTCTGGTGCGATACCGGATGGCAACAGCTGTTCGAATGTTGGCTTTGTTGGGTCTGTTACGTCGTAAACAGACACAGTGGATGAACGCTCACCAAGCACGAATGCGTATGTTGTGTCGCCGTATGTGCCCACTTCCAGGCCTTCAGGCTCAGCGCCTTTGGCGTCGGAGCGTTTGTCTGGGTAGTGACCTGCTTGGATGATTGGGCGTTCAAAGTCAGCGCCAGTTTCAAACACTTCGGTGCCGTCTTTGTGGAAGATAGTGACGGAACGCGAACCACCGTCCATGTCGCCTTCGTTGGCGATGATGATGTGGTTGTCGTCGATCCACTGCAAACCGTCTGGTTCGCGCAAGCGGCCCATTTGGCTTTGGTCGAACGTCAACGCTGCGCGCTCGTCTTTGGTATCGATGTTTGTGAGATCAACTGAACCTGCTGCGAAGTGATTGATCACCTCACCTGCCGCATTCATGATGACGATATGGTTGTTTTCCTGCATGGAAACGGCCACTTCACCAAGGCTGTTGATGTCTGTGAATTCTGGTTCAGGATCTTCTGGAGAAATCTCAGCAAGGCCTGTCACGTCGATCATTTTGGTTGTCGCGCAGTCCATCGTTTCATTTGATATGCCAACAGTTGACATGTAACCCGCTGGCAATTGACCGGTCCGGCCGTCGCCCAAGTCTTCGTCGCGTTCGTTTTCGATCGCGATGGAAACCACGGTGCCTGCATGATCGTGTGCTGTGGAGTCAGGTTGACCGCCCAAGTCACATTCGCCGGTGATGGAACCGTCTGCCATGTTGACAGAAACAAGTTTGCCGGATGGCTTGGTGTAGCTTTCGGATGTGTTGACAGCCACGAACGCTGTGTTGCCGATAACGGTCACAGATGTCGGCTCGCCGCCCACGTTCAAGTTGCCTTTCGGCTGTGGGTTTTTCGGGTCGGTGATGTCGATCAAGCCGATCACGCCAAGCGGGCTGTCGGTGTAAACCAATGTCATGCCGTCTTCGGACGCGCCGATGATTTCGGCAGAAGTTTCGCGTGACATGTCTTCGCCAGCGGCCATATTGGCGGGTGTTGCGAAAGATGAGATGCGGTTAAAATTCATGTCGGCCTGTGCGGTGCCGGCGTTCATGGCGAGTGCGGAAGCTGCAAAGAGCAGGTGCGATTTCATCGGAGAATCCCCTTGTGGATAGATAGCGAGGGGTTTGCGCTTTGTTTGTGACAACTCTGTGATGGATTTACGTGAGATTTGTGAATTGAATTTTTATGTCAGCACTGTTGACTTAACTTGCGACCTCAGGCATCAGTGTCGAACTAGAGGAGGATCAGATGAATCACACCGATATTTTTGCTCACCGGGCGCAAGGCATGAAAGCCTCCGAGATCCGTGAGCTGCTCAAACTGTTGGACCAACCCGATATCATTTCCTTCGCGGGTGGTATTCCTGATCCCAAGTACTTTCCACGGGCAGCCTTTGCAGAGGCTATGACCGTGGCGCTGGACGAGGCGACAGCTGGCGTCGCGCTGCAATATGCGGCCTCTGAAGGATATGTGCCTTTGCGTGAATGGATTGCCGATCACATGAAGACGCTCGGTGTGTCTTGCGACATCGACAACATCATGGTCACGGCCGGTTCTCAGCAGGCGCTGGATTATTTGGGCAAGCTTTTCCTCGATAAAGACGATACGGCGCTGGTGGAATGGCCGACCTATTTGGGCGCACTTGGTGCCTTCAATGCTTATGAACCACAGTTTGATCGATTGAACGCGGGCGAAAACCGAGATCCTGATGCGGTTGCCAAACAAGCCCAAGCCGCCGGTGGACGCGCGAAGTTTTCGTATCTGTCGCCTGACTTTGCCAATCCAACAGGCAAAACCTTGACCAAGGCTGAACGCCTTGCCGTTTTGGCACAGGCCGAGGCCTTGGGAATTGCTGTGATCGAAGACGGCGCTTACCAATCGTTGCGCTATGAAGGCGATGCTATCCCGTCAATCCTCGCATTGGAAATGGCCGACAAAGGCGACATCGATGCCTGCCGCACCATTTACTGCGGGTCGTTCTCCAAAACGCTAGCCCCTGGTTTGCGCGTGGGGTGGGTCGTTGCGGCGAAACCTGTGATTTCTCAGATAGTTTTGTTGAAACAAGCGGCAGACCTGCAGACTGCTACGATCAACCAAATCGCGGTCAATCATGTGGCGCGCGCAGTGTTTGACGATCACGTGGTGACATTGCGCGAGGTATACGGCACCCGTTTGAATGCGATGCTCAACTCTTTGCAGGCCCATATGCCCGAAGGCATCACATGGACCTCTCCCGAAGGTGGGATGTTCGTTTGGCTGACGCTGCCAGCGGCGATGGATGGCAAGGACCTGCTGGAACAGGCGCTCGCGCAAAAGGTTGCTTTTGTGCCCGGCGCGGCATTCTATGCTGATGGCGACACAAAAAACACGATCCGGTTGAACTTTTCGATGGCGAATGAAGCCACGATTGGAACCGGTATCGCGAGGTTGGCAGAGGTTATCCGCACCGCAATGGCGCGCTAACCCCCGCTGACTAAACCAAACAGGGGGCACACGATGGACAGTTCATTCCTAATATCAGTTGTGCTGCCTGTCGTTGCCTTGGCGGGCATGGCTTATGTCTTGCCGCTTGCTTTAACGCCCCGAGACACGCGGTCGCAACGTCGGGTGGTGATTAACGTTGTCGTCACGGCTGCGATTTTGTTGGTTGTCGGCATCGGGATTATGGCTGGCTTCTACGCGCTTGAAGGGCACGATGTGTCACAGGCGTTCGAACGCGATCTTTCGGTGGCGCTCAGGTTCTTCGCCAATAAATCGGCAACGGCTGTGATGATTTGGGGACCGGTTTTGGCTCTGGCATGGATTGGTCTGGCGCAAAAGGTTGAGCGCCGCAAAAGCCAAGATGGAATGCGAGGCACCACAGACCAAGCGCCGCAAGATCCGCCGCGCGATCTGTAACGCAGATCTAACGCGCCAACAAAGACACTCGTGCTTCACCGCGCAAAACGCTATCGTGCATTGAAACTGGCTTTGAGCCAGACAGTTGCAAGCTTGAGTGGATCGTCATGTTTGGTTTTCTAAGATTCTTCGTCGTTGGCTTTGTGGGCCTGACAGTTCTTTTTATACTTTTGACCATCTATGTCCGGTCGCTGACCCGTGAACGGTTGGAAAAAGAATGGGTCGAAGAGGGTTCTATTGGTGCTCGCGATGATTATGTGCAAAAGGGGATGGATGACTACGCCCAGTCCATTCGCCCCAAACTGTTGCTTGGGGTTTATATCCTTCCGATGATCACCTTTTGCGTGATTTTTTATATGACAAATTTCATGTGAGGCCCGCAAAAGATGCGCTACGTTAAATGGACCCTGATCGCTCTGATCGTTTTGATCGTAGGCAGCTTTTTGCACTACACGTTGCCGCAACACGACATCGTACGCATCGTTGGCACCAACACGGAACGCACGATTGTCGCGGGCAATCGGTCGATCTTTTGGTCGTCAGGGGAATCCACGCGTGACGTGCAATTTATCCAGACCGTCAAAGCCAACGGCAAAACGATGGAATATCGCAACGAAGACACAGGCTGGAGCTGGCCACCCTATTTCAAATTCGACACCTCAAGTTTGTACACCGAAGCCTCTGACGCGGAATCCGATAAGGCCAATCCTGAATGGTACTCGATCACGCATTATGGCTGGCGCAACGAAGTTCTGTCGATCTTTCCAAACGCGATCGCGATCAAACCCGTGGTTGGCCCAGATGCGACGTCCTTCCCTTGGTTGAACACGATAATCTTGCCGTTCCTAGCGATTGTTTTGTTGCTGATCCGTCGGATGTGGTTGCAGTTTCGCGAACGTACCATTGACCCTCTTGTTGAAGATGCAGGCGAAGCTTGGGATGTGGTGGATGACAAAGCAGATGCGTTGAAAGACGGCGCGCGCGAAAAAGCGCGAGGCATCAAAGGCTGGTTCTCGAGCCTTCGAAAATAGAGCTCGCATTCGTAAGACCAAGAAAAACGCGCCCGACAAAGGCGCGTTTTTTACGTTTTGGATGGGGCATTGCCTCACTCGCCGTAGGGCACCCAAATTGTTTTCACTTCGACCGCCTGCGCCAACCAATCACGCGCAGTATAGGCGCGCACCTGTCCATTATTGACCCAAGTGCGTTTCAGATTTCCGGCGCTTTCTGCCTCAATCGTTTTGGAAATGTCCGCGCTGGAAAAACTCCACACGGCATCGATGTTCATGTGCCCCGCCATGGTTGGGGCCAAATCGGCGTGGGCACCCATCAGAATGTTGACCACTCCCGCAGGCAAATCTGACGTATCGAGCACCTGATAGAAATCCGTGGCTGCCAGCGGATAAGCTGCACTTGCAACGGCCACAACGCGGTTGCCCATCGCAATCGCTGGCGCAATCACATCGATCAAGCCACCCAGTGGACGGTCGTCACAAAAGGCGCCAATCACGCCCACAGGTTCGTTCATCGCCAAGGCGACGCCGCGCATCGGCACAGGTTTCGCCGCACCATCAAGTTTGTCGCACCATGCTGCAAACGTGAAAAGCGTATCGATGGCCTCTGTGACTTCGGCCTCGGCTTTGCTCACCGTTGTACCTGTCAGTCCGACGATGCGTGCCGCAAATTCGTCAGCGCGCGCAGACAGGTTTTCGCCAACGTAATACAGAATTTGCGCCCGCAAATGCGCCGAGGCTTTGGCCCACCCCGCGGCAGCTTGCGCGGCTTCTACGGCATTGCGAATGTCCTTGCGAGAGCCAACGGCGGCATGCCCCAAGAGCTTGCCTTTTGGCGAAAATACCGGCTTTGAATAGCCGCTGTCTGGCCGGGCTTGTTTGCCGCCGATGTACATCTTGGCAGTGCGATCCAATCCTTCGGTGTCGATCTCATCCGGCTTTCCATAGGTCTTGGCCGGTTTGACCGCAACGGCCTTGCCAATAGGCTTGGTGTAGGCCTGCAAGCCTTCCCAGCCGCCTTCGCGCCCAAAGCCGCTTTCACGCACGCCGCCAAATCCAGCCGCCGCATCAAACATATTCGCACCGTTCACCCAGACCACACCTGCGGTCAGTTTTGGCGCGATGTCCAGCGCCAGATTGACGTTCTCGGTCCATACCGATGCCGCCAGTCCATAGCGGGTGTTGTTGGCAATCTGCACAGCTTCGGCCTGTGTGCGGAAGGTGGTCGAGACCAGCACAGGCCCAAAGATTTCCTCCTGCATCAACTGCGCGGAGCTATGCATGTCGGTGATCAACGTCGGGGGGTAAAAACATCCATCGGGGGCAGCTATGGGCTGATGTATCGTGCCTTCTGATCCGCCTTGTTCGACCAAGGATTTGATCCGCGACAGCTGCACAGGATCAACAATAGCGCCGACGTCGATGGACTTATCCAAAGGATCGCCAATACGCAGATTTGCCATGCGAGCAATCAGACGTTTGTGGAACTCATCCGCGATGCTCTCTTGCACCAACAGGCGCGAACCTGCGCAGCAGACTTGCCCTTGGTTGAAGAAAATCGCGTCAATCAGACCTTCGATGGCGCTGTCCATGTCGGCATCTTCGAACACCACATAGGGGCTCTTGCCGCCCAATTCCAACGTCAAAGACTTGCCTGATCCTGCGGTGGCTTCGCGAATGCGGCGGCCAACACCTGTGGAACCGGTAAAGGCGATTTTGTCGATGTCGTTATGGGTGACGATCATTTCACCCACAGCGCCATCACCAGTGACGATGTTCACGACGCCTTTGGGCAGGCCTGCCTCATTGCAAATCTGTGCAAACAAAAGCGCTGTCAGGGATGTGTATTCAGCAGGTTTCAACACCACCGTGTTGCCCATAGCAATCGCCGGCGCGAT
>NZ_JBDMZG010000170.1:0-19492 GCF_039769035.1 Pacificibacter sp. | reverse complement strand
TTGTTCACGGAAAGCCTTTGTGCTGCAGTGTCGCAAACCAGTGATGACGCAGAAGAGGGGCTGAACGCCTTTTTGGAAAAACGCAAACCGGTCTTCCGGTAAGCGTCGCAAGAATACCTGTACGGTTTCGAGGAAAAGACCGTGCAAGGGAAGAGAGCCTGAGTTTTGAGCGAAAGTTAGCACTCCACGCTGTGTGATTTGAGCCAAGCCAGATGTTTAAAACTTATGGGAGGAGAGACCCAATGACTATGACTCGCCGCGCCGCAATGGCTACAATGGGGGCCGCTTTGGCCACACCAGCATTTTTGAAAAAAGCACACGCTGCTGAAGTTACTTTGAAAATGCACCACTTCATTCCACCAGTGGCTCCAATGGGCAAATTCTTTGAAACTTGGGCTGCTGAACTTGCTGAAGCGTCAGATGGCGCAATCGAAATGCAAGTGTTCCCAGCGATGCAACTTGGCGGCAAGCCAGGTCAATTGGCTGATCAAGCACGTCAAGGTATCTGTGATATCGCATGGACGTTGCCTGCCTACACACCTGGTCGTTACATGGTTGCTGAAACCATTGGTCTGCCATTCTTGGTGACAAACGCTGAAAAGACATCCGTTGTTCTGCACAAGATCATGGATGAGTTTGGTCAGGGTGAATACAAAGGCCTGAAAAACCTCGCGTACCACGTACACGATGGCGGTAAACTGCACACAACAGACGCACCGATCTTGTCAGCTGCTGACATGAAGGGCAAAAAATTGCGTGCGCCAAACCAAGGTACAGGTCAACTTTTGGCATCCTTCGGTGCTGAGACTGTGTTCTTCCCAGTGTCTGAAATGGTTGTTGGTCTGTCCAACGGTGTGATCGATGGCTGCTGTTTGCCATACGAAATCGTGCCACCTTACAAGCTTCAAGAACTTACAAAGTTCACATCTGAAGCGGCGCCTGGTGCACGTGGTATCTACACAAACCCATTCGCAATCGTCATGAACGAAAAGAAATACGAGAGCCTTTCTGACGATCTGCGCGCTGTCATCGATGCCAACTCTGGCATGGCAATGACTGAGCGTTTGGGCAAAGCGTTTGACGGTTTCGAAGCTTATGGTCGTAAAGTTGTTGAAGATAACGGCAACGAAATCAACCAGATCCCAGCAGAAGAGATCGCAAGATGGCAAGAAGCGGCGCAGCCGGTTCACGCTGACTGGATCGCGCAACTCAACGACGCTGGCCACGACGGTCAAGCTATCGTTGATCGCATCAACGAACTGCTCGACGCAGGCTAAACATGTCAGAGCAAATGCAACATGCAGCCGTACAGGAGGGGGAAACCCTCCTGTACCGCGGACTTCGTATTGTCTGCACGTTTAGTGCAGGCCTCGGGGGCTTAACCATTTTCTTGGCGTCCATTGTGGTCGCTTATTCAGTGATGATGAGAAACCTTGGATTGGGTGGCGTTCGGGGTGATTTCGAACTCGTGGAACTGGTATGTGTGACCTGCGCCTCGCTCTTTTTGCCTTTGTGTCAGTTGAACAAAGGCCATGTCATGGTTGATTTGTTCACGCTGCGTTTGCCGCAGCGTGAGCAAAGACGCATCGATGGGATTTGGACGCTTTGCTTTGCAGCCGTCTGGGCCCTGTTGTGCTGGCGCCTAACCCACGGGTTGAGCGAAATGCACGAATACGGTGACAAGACGATGCTGTTGAAAGCATCGATCTGGTGGGCCTTCGTACCAGCCGTCTTCGGCACAGGACTTTCCGCAATAGTCGCGTTGATCACCGGATTGCCGATGGTCAGCTCAGCGTTCCGCGCATTGGAGGCCAGATAATGGATCCGTTTACAATCGCCAGCTCGATGGTGATCATTCTTTTGCTGCTTATCTTTGTGCGTATGCCGATTGCGCTGGGCATGGGATTGGTTGGCGCTGTTGGGTATTCTTTGTTGGCCAGCCCAATGGCCCTGTTTGCCTATTTCAACACCTCTTGGGTCGACAAATTCATGTCTTATGAATTTGCCATCGTGCCATTGTTTATCTTGATGGGCCATGTGGCGACGCGCTCAGGCATTTCGTCGGCGCTGTTTTCAACATCGAACGTCTGGATCGGTCACTTGCGTGGCGGATTGGCCATGGCCTCTGTTGCGGGCTGTGCGATGTTTGGCTCTATCTCAGGGTCGTCATTGGCGACGGCTTCAACAATGGCGCGGGTGGCTTTGCCTGAAATGCGCAAGGCTGGATACTCTGGTGCGATCTCTGCGGGCTCTTTGGCTGCGGGTGGTACGCTTGGCATCTTGATCCCACCGTCTATCGTGTTGATTATCTATGCTCTTTTGACCGAACAGAACATCGTGAAGCTGTTCTTGGCAGCGACCATTCCGGGCATTTTGGCTGTGATTGGCTTCTTCATTGCGATCGCTATTTACGTGCGCTTGTTCCCGAATGAAGCCCCAACACAACCCAAAGCACCTTTGTCTGTGCGCCTGAAGTCTTTGGGACAAATCTGGCACATCACCTTGATCTTTGTGGTGGTGCTTGGCGGTATCTACGGTGGTTTCTTTACACCTGCTGAAGGCGCGTCCGTTGGTGTGGTGATCACGCTTCTGGTTGGGTTTGGCACACGCAAATTGAATTTCCGTGGCTTGATCGATTGTCTGATTGATACGGCCGCATCCTCTGCGATGATCTTTACCATCGTGTTCGGGGCGGACATTTTCAACGTGGCCTTGGCGCTCAGCCGTATGCCGATTGAAGTGGCGGATTTCTTTAGCGGCGTTGCCATTGCACCGATCTGGATTTTGATCGCGATGATCGTGTTCTACCTGATCATGGGCTGTGTCATGGACTCATTGTCGCTGATCTTGCTGACAGTGCCGGTGTTCTTCCCAACCGTTATGGCGCTTGATTTTGGCCTTATGCCTGAACAGCAAGCCATGTGGTTTGGCATCATCACGCTCGTGGTGGTGGAGATGGGGTTAATAACGCCACCGGTGGGGATGAATTTATTCGTGATCTCATCGATGGCGAAAGACATCCCGACCAGCCAGATTTTCCGCGGTGCGACACCCTTTATCATCGCTGAATTCTGCCGGATCGCGATCTTGGTCAGCTTCCCAGTGCTCAGTTTCTGGCTGGTGGATTTGGTCGCAAATTAGACGTAACGCACAAGGGAGGACACGTGATGCCAGACAAGAAAAGCGACGAAGAACTGCGGACTTTAGTCGGGTATATTCTGAAGCGTGTTCATCTCTTGGTGCGGGAAGATTTGATAAAAACACTGGAGCCTTTGGGGCTTCGGACAATGACATTCTCGGCGCTCAGTGTGATCGCCGAGAATCCCAACCTGACGCAATCACAGCTTGCCCAAACCCTGCGGATCGAACGGTCTGGCGTGGTGGTTTTGGTTGATGTTCTGGAAAAGAAGGATCTCATCTCGCGCAATCGCGTGGAAGGAGATCGCCGATCCTACGCACTGCACACAACGCCCGAGGGCGAAGCGCTTTTGCACAAGACCATTCGACTGGTGCACGCGCATGAAAACCGAATGTTCTCAGACCTTTCCATGGACGAACGCGACACGCTGCGCGGCCTTTTGGACCGGATCAAAACATAAAACCGTAACGCTAAAGGTGCGATATGATTGATAAAGCAACTGGCCTCAACTTGGTGCCACATGCCGTTGATGCTGTCCGAACCTCAGATGAAATCCTATTGAAAAGCCAATACGCGGTGGACCCGATCGTCGAGAATACTGGCGTTTGGTTGCACAAATGGGGGGCTGAAGCCCCTGACCGTGTGTTTTTGGCAGAGCGTGACGGCGACGGCTGGCGCGAGCTGACCTATGCGCAGGTTCTGAAATCTGTGCGCGGCATCGCTTCTAGCTTGGCGGCGCGTGGCATGAATGAAACAACGCCTATCGTGATCATGTCCGGCAACTCCGTCGATCACGCTTTGCTGTCCTTGGGCGCGCAATATGCAGGCGTTCCGACATCGCCTTTGGCCGAGCAGTATTCATTGATCACCGAGGCCCACGGGCGTCTGATTTATGTGCTCGACAAGATCAAACCTGCGATGGCCTTTGTGGATGATGCGGCGCGCTATAGTGCTGCGGTGGCCTTGTCTAAATTGGACGACATGGAAGTGGTCGCCTCCAAAACCGAAGGGTCGCCCCGCGCTGTGACGGCGTTTGCCGATTTGGTTGCAGGCGACGACAGTGTTGATATCGATGCCGTCCACGCCAAAGTGACCCCTGATACCTTGGCGAAAATTCTATTCACCTCTGGGTCGTCTTCTGATCCCAAGGGTGTTTTGACGACGCAACGTATGATGTGTGCCAATCAGGCGCAAATGGCCGCTGTGTTGCCGTTCTTGAAAGAGCGTCCACCGGTGATCAACGATTGGTTGCCGTGGAACCACGTGTTCGGTGGATCGCACAACGTCAACATGATGTTGGCCAATGGCGGTACGTTGAACATTGATGACGGCAAGCCCACCAAACGCGGCTTTGCGCGCACCGTGGAAAACATCATCGCACGCCCCGGCACCTTGGCGTTCAACGTGCCTGTAGGCTTTGCCATGCTGGCTGCTGAGATGAAAACCAATCCCGAGTTGCGCAAGGCTTATGTCGGCAATCTCGATATGTTGTTTTACGCTGGCGCATCGCTGCCGCAAGACGTGTGGAGCGCCTTGGAAGACGCCGCTATGGCTGAACGCGGGCGGTTGCCGTTGATGATTTCCTCATGGGGGATGACCGAAACTGCGCCTGCGACTGTGATGTTGCACGAACCGATTGGTCGCTCTGGCGTCATCGGTGTGCCGCTTCCGGGCACCGAAGTGAAGCTGTTGCCGGATGACGAAATGCGCTGCGAATTGCGCGTCAAAGGTCCGAACATCATGAAGGGCTATTACGGCGACGCGGCCAAAACCGCCGAAGCCTTTGATGAAGACGGGTTCTTGATCACGGGTGATGCGGTGAAATTTGTCGACAACGCTGATTTTGACCGTGGTTTGGTGTTTGATGGTCGTGTTTCTGAAGACTTCAAGCTTTTGACAGGCACTTGGGTTCAAGCAGGCAAGTTGCGCATGGATGCGCTCGATGCGTTGCAAGGGCTTGTGCAAGATGTGGTGATTTCTGGCCATGATCGCGATCAAGTCGGCCTGCTGATTTTCCCGCGCCCTGATCATGTGCACGGCGACAACACCTCTGACGGCGCTGTGATTGACGATGCTTTGCACGCGCAAATCGAAGAGCGTCTGCGTGATCTCGCCAGCAAAACCTCAGGCTCCGCCAAGCGCATTTCGCGCGCTTTGATCCTGTCAGAAGCCCCGTCGCTGAAAGATCACGAGATCACCGACAAAGGTTCGCTCAATGTGCGCAAGATCATCACGCGCCGCGCTGATTTGATTGAGCGCCTGTATGACAATGAAGATCCCGCGTTGATCCGCGTTTAAGGACTAGAAAAATGGTAGATTTCTCAAAAGTACGCGCCATCGATTTTCACACCCACGCCGAAGAGGCCTGCGGGTGCCACGATGATGATGGTTATGACGAGTTGCAAAGCACGATGGCCAAATACTTTGGCGCGCCTTGGGCACACCCACCCACCATCGACGAAACAGCGGCACACTACCGCAAAATGAACATCGCTGCGGTGATCTTCCCCGTCGATTCCGAGCGCGAAACGGGTTACCGCCGCTACGACAACTACGAAGTTGCGGACGCCTGCGCCAAGAACGACGACATCTTGATCCCCTTTGCCTCAATCGATCCGCACAAGGGCAAACTTGGCGCCCGTGAAGCGCGCGATCTGGTGGAAAACCACGGCGTTCAGGGCTTCAAATTCCACCCGACCATGCAAGGGTTCTACCCGAATGATCGCTTGGCTTATGATCTGTACGAAGCCATCGCGGAAACCGGCAAACCTGCCTTGTTCCACACCGGTCAAACGGGTGTTGGATCGGGGATGCCGGGCGGCAACGGCATGCGTCTGAAATACTCTAACCCCATGTATATCGACGATATTTGTGTCGATTTTCCGGATATGCCCATCGTGCTCGCGCACCCGTCCTTCCCATGGCAGGAAGAGGCTTTGTCAGTCGCGACCCACAAGCCGAATGTTTACATCGATCTGTCAGGTTGGTCGCCGAAATACTTCCCGCCTATCTTGGTGCGCTATGCCAACACGCTGTTGAAAAAGAAAATGCTGTTCGGTTCTGACTGGCCGATGATTGCGCCTGAAAAATGGCTGAATGCTTTCGACAAGGCCGAGTTCCGCGACGAAGTGCGTCCGCTGATCTTGAAAGAAAACGCGATGCGTTTGCTCGGCGTATCCGAGTAACGCGCTCGCGAAATGTCGGCCCAATTGCCTTTGAGGAGGGGGGATTGGGCCGGTTTAGAAGGGCGCCTCTGGGCGCAGTTTTAGGGAGACAATTATGAACAAAATGACATTTTTACTCAGCGGCTCGCTGATTGCAGTGACCGCCGCGGCCTCGGCTCAGATGAGTTGTGGGGATTTGACCCCAGCAAGTCTTGGGCTGCAAGGCGTCACATTTGACGAGGTTATTGCCGTGCCCGCAGGCGAAGAAAGCCCTGCCGCACAGTGCCGCATTCGCGCGACCACGGCCGAACGCGTCGGCACCGATGGGCAAGACTATGCACTGAAATTCGAACTGGCGTTGCCTGACAATTGGAACGGCGATTACGTCCACCAGTTCAATGGCGGCAATGATGGCGAAGTGAAACCCGCAAAGGGCAGCTTGCCATCGGGCACAGGTGGTCTGTCAGCACTTGAACGCGGCTATGCTGTTGTGTCGTCAGACGCAGGTCACAACGGCAAAGCCAACCGCGACAAAGGGTTGGCGGCTGGTGCTGTTTTTGGACACGATTTCGAGGCGCGCCAAATGTATGGCTACAAAGCCGTGGCCGTGCTTGATCCGCTCGCACGCGACATTGTCGAAGGCTTCTATGGCGCAGATATTGATCACGCATATGGCGTGGGCTGTTCAAATGGCGGTCGTCACGCGATGGTTGCCGCCGCGCGTATGCCAGACGCCTTTGACGGTCTTTTGGCAGGCGCCCCTGGCTTCCAATTGCCGAAAGCCGCTTTG
The DNA here is from genome assembly GCF_039769035.1 of Pacificibacter sp. Classification (NCBI taxonomy): domain Bacteria; kingdom Pseudomonadati; phylum Pseudomonadota; class Alphaproteobacteria; order Rhodobacterales; family Roseobacteraceae; genus Pacificibacter; species Pacificibacter sp. Next base: position 12,399 of record NZ_JBDMZG010000170.1, on the reverse strand, counting down.
CAACACGCCCTTGATGTGCAGCAATTCACGTCTTTGACCGGCGATTTGGCGACAGCTTTTTCCCGCGAAGACTTGGGCCTTGTGTCCAGCAAAATCACTGAAGCCTGTGATGGTCTTGATGGGTTGGAAGACGGCTATGTGGCCGATTCAGCATCTTGTCAGGCGACGTTTGATATCACTGCACTCACCTGTACAGCTGGGCAAAACTCGGCCTGTTTGTCGGCGGATCAAGTCAATGTTCTGCAAACCATTTCCGCGGGCACAGACGCCGACGGAGCGCCGTACTACAGCGATTGGGCGTGGGACACTGCAATCGGATCCGGCGGCTGGCGGTTCTAGAAATTGGAAAGCCCAATTCCACCGTGGGGCAAAAAGCCGATCATCGCCGTGATGGGGTCGTCCTCATTGGCGCAAGTGTTCACAACGCCGCCAATCGAAGTGGCAGGAGACCCAGACAGTCTTGTTGACTTCCTCAAAGGGTTCGATTTGCAAGCGCGTGCGCAAGAGATCTATGCCACAACAGCCGAGTACCCTGAATCAGCAATGGAGGTCATGACACCCCCCGGTTCGGATGATCCCAAGTTGGCGGAATTCAAAGCCGCAGGCGGCAAATTCATCGTGTTCCACGGTGTGGGCGATCCGGTGTTTTCCGCAAATGCGACCGCGAATTGGTATGACGCTCTGAATGCGAACAATGGCGGCGATGCCGGCGATTTCGTGCGCTACTACCCTGTCAGCGGCATGGCGCATTGTTCTGGCGGAGCAACGCTTGACCAATACGACTTGTTCGAAAAAGACGAAGCGCCTGAGGCGCTGAAAACCGCATCTCGCTTGCTGTGTCCTGCCCCCAAAGTGGCGCGCTACACAGGCGGCGATGCGGCGTCATCTGACAGCTTCACCTGTCAATAAATCATCTTCGGGCGGCGGCGGTGTTCCCGCTGCCGCCCGATCAAAACACTGTTTCATCTTGCTTTAGAAAGCCCAGCCATGATCCCGTTCAAATCCCCCACCGCAGATATCCTATGGTCTATGACTCATGTCGCAGACGCCGCGCGTGTTGATCATTTTGACGCAGACATGACGGGCGAAATTCTAGAACATTTTTCCAGCTTTGCAGAAGGCGTCTTGGCGCCCATCGATGAGCACGGCGACGCCCAAGGGTGTCAGTTGACGGATGGCAAAGTCACCATGCCCGACGGTTACAAAGACGCCTTTGAACAGCTGTCTGAGGGCGGCTGGCAAGGCCTGACAGCCCCCGAAGACTTCGGCGGCATGGAAATGGATCATCTGACAGCAGCTGCGATTTCGGAAGTGTTTTCCGGTGCAAACCACGCGCTGCAAATGGTGTGCAATCTTGTTCCTGGTGCGATTTCAACCTTGATGCGGTTTGGCACAGATGCGCAAAAACAAGCGTGGATTCCGCGCCTTGCCTCTGGCGAGGTGCTGTCGACCATGTGTTTGACGGAATCCGGCGCAGGCTCTGATCTGTCGCGCATTCGCACCAAGGCGACCCAAGACGGGGATCTGTGGAAAATCGACGGCGAAAAGATCTTTATTTCTGGTGGTGATCAAGACATGTCGCAGGGCATTCTTCATCTCGTGTTGGCGCGCACTGGCGGTGCCGATGAAGGCGTCAAAGGCCTGTCCTTGTTCCTATGCGCCAGCGACGTAGGCGGCGCACAAAACGCAATCACCGTGACGCGGATTGAAGAAAAGCTTGGCCTGCATGCCTCGCCCACATGTCAAATGTCGTTTGATGGTGCGACGGCCGAATTGATCGGCGCGCAAGGCGATGGTCTGAAAGCCATGTTCACCATGATGAACCACGCGCGTTTGGACGTGTCCTTGCAAGGTGTGGCCCATGCGACCCGCGCACATGACATCGCGAGCGCCTATGCGGCTGAGCGCAAACAGGGGCGCAAAGCCGATCGGTCTGAGGCCGTTTTGAACGACCACGCTGACGTCAAACGCATGTTGGAAACCCAGCACAGCCTTGCGCTTGGCGCGCGGGCCATGGCGCATATCACTTTGGTCGAAATGGAACTGGGGCAGCGCCCTGAGTTGGTCGAATTCTTGACGCCGATTTGCAAAGTCTTTTGCACCGAGGCAGGTATTTCATCCGCCGATCTGGGGATGCAGGTGCTTGGCGGCTATGGCTATCTCACGGAATACCGCGTGTCGCAAACGTGGCGGGATGCGCGCATCACGTCGATCTACGAGGGCGCAAACGGCATTCATGCAGCGGCCTTGGCAACGCGCGGCTTGCGTGGCGGCGGGGCGGATGCCTTTGCCGATTTGATTGGTGAGCTAAGCGATGCGCCCGATGTGACGGCTTTGCTGGAGGCGTGGCAATCTGCGCGCGCGGATGTCCTTGCTGCGTCTGATCCAACGGAGCTTGCACATGATTTCATGGCGCTGACAGCCGAAGTTTTGTTCCGGGCTGCATGGTCGCGTATGGTGCGGGTCGCCGATCAATCTGGTGATGCTGCAGTGATCAAAACGCTGGCCAAACGCGTGGCGCGTCGTCCGATGCCCGTGGCATTGCCGCTTTAATCCGCCTGACCTGTATCGGTCAAAAAACGCGCGCGATACGCCGTTGGCGTGACGCCGCAGGCGGTGCGAAACCTGCGCGAAAAATAGGGCGGGTCAGCGTAGCCCAGCCTGTACCCGACTTCTGCAACCGACAGGCGCGTGAAGGCCAGCAATCGGCTGGCCTCTGTCATCACGGCTGTTTCGATATAGGTTGAGGCCGACATGCCCGTTGTTTCGCGGCAAATGCGGCCCAAATGTCCAGTGGTGATCGACAGCGCATCGGCGAAGTCTTTGGGACGCCAATTGTCGGCCAAATGTGCCGCGATGAATTGATCAAAACGCTCTAACATATGGTGCCCGCCCGTGATCGCGCCGCTGCTTTGTGCGCCTAGTTCTGCGATATGTCCCAAGATGGCGTGGCTCAAACCGATCAGGCGCTGGGTGCGAAAAGTGCCAGTGGTTTCAAATCCTGCACAAAGCTGCGCAAAGAGCTGCACAAGCGCGTCAGGCGGGGTGCCTGCGACGACATTTGACAAGATTTGCGTCAGCGCAGGGGGCTGCGGTGTCAGCGCGGTGATAACAGGCAATGGGAAGGACAGCACAGTCCCTTCGGTGCCGCGCTCAAACGCGAATCCATGCACGATACGTGGCGGAATATATAGTAAATCACCTGACTTTAGCACGCTGGGGTGCCCATCCACCTGTGTTTGTGCCGCCCCTTTTTCGATATGGAAAATCTGCGCCATTTGATCGTGCCTATGGGGGGATATCACCCAGTCATGCAGATGCGCCCGCGCGTGAATGCGTTCGGAATGCACAACGTCGGGAAAGCCGCTGTGTTCACCAAAGAGGGTGAAGACGGGGATGGGTGTTTGGCGTTTCATGCACGTTTAGTACCATTCATTGCGGTCTGCGTCCATTCCTTTGCGACATCTGCCCCTTTAGGGTGAGTGCCAAGCATAGCGCGAGGGAGACGCATCATGAAAACTCAAGTGGCCATTATTGGCGCAGGTCCATCCGGCCTTTTACTGTCACAACTGTTGAACAAAAGCGGCATCGACACCGTCGTTTTGGAGCGCTCCAGCCGTGAACATGTGTTGTCGCGTATTCGCGCTGGCATTTTGGAATGGGGCACAGTTGAATTGCTGCGCGAGGCTGGTGTTGGCGCGCGGATGGACGCAGAGGGCTATCCGCATGATGGCTGCTATTTGTCCAACGACGACGAAATCGTGCACATCAATTTCAAAGAGCTCACCGGCAAACAGGTGATGGTCTACGGTCAAACCGAGGTGACGGCCGATCTGTACAATGCGCAGGATGCCATGGGCACAACCATCGTGCATGGCGTGGAAGACGTGAAAATCCACGATCTGCATGAAGCTGAATCTTACGTCGAATACACTTTGGATGGCGAACGCAAACGCGTGACTTGTGCTTATGTTGCGGGCTGTGACGGTTTTCACGGCGTGTCGCGCAAAACCATTCCTGAAGATGTGCGTCAAGAGTTTGAGCGCGTCTATCCCTTTGGTTGGCTTGGCATTCTGTCTGAAACGCCGCCTTTGGCGGATGAGTTGATTTATGCCAATTCCGAACACGGCTTTGCGCTGGCCTCCATGCGCAACGAAAACCTTGTGCGCCACTATGTGCAGGTGCCGCTGACGGATAAGGTCGAAGAGTGGAGCGACGAGCGCTTTTGGACCGAGTTCAAAAAGCGTATGCCCAAAGAGATCGCTGACAAGGTGATCATGGCGCCTTCGATCGAGAAGTCCATCGCGCCTTTGCGGTCCTTCGTTTCTGAGCCTTTGAAATACGGCAATATGTTCCTTGTTGGCGATTCCGCCCACATTGTGCCGCCGACTGGGGCCAAAGGTCTGAACTTGGCCGCGTCCGATGTGTTCTACCTGAAAAACGCGTTGATCGCGGCGCTTAAAGACGGGGATCTCAGCGGGGTTGAGGGCTATTCCGAACAGGCTCTGGCACGGATTTGGAAAGCCATGCGCTTTAGCTGGCAGATGACAACAACGATGCACCAATTTGAAGGCGAAGACAGCTTCACCACCCAAATGCGCAACGCCACATTCGATCACTTGAAAACGTCTGAGACCGCGCGGCGTGATCTGGCGGAGAACTACATCGGCCTGCCGTTCTAAGCCGGTCTGGATTGAAAGCTCATCAAGCGCCCCGCATTATGTGGGGCGTTTTTGCGTGGTGGCTTTGCGATGGATGTCGCTGGCGGCCGTGACCAGACATTCCAACAACAGGCGCTGTTCTGGAGTGATCAAAGCACTCTCGCGCATCGATACCCCCACGGGTCCCCCCATCATCACGTCTTGCAACGGCAATTCGGCCAAGGCCCCTGTGGCAATATCCGTGCGCACAACACCTTGCGAAATGAACCACACCGTATCGGATTGCTGCACAACGCTGCGCCCGAAGGCCAAAGAGACGTTTTCAAATTCGGGGTCAGGATTGCTGATGCCGATGTTGTGCAAATAGGCCCGCACCATGGGCGAAATCACCGCGCCCGACGGGGGCAGCATCATTGGATAGTTTGCTAGATTTGCAGGCGACCAATCGGGGCGGTTGAGCGGATGATCGGGGCGCACCACTGGCACCACGCGTTCGGAATAGAGTTGGCGAAACGACAACCCATCCATGGTGCCGCCTTGAGCCATGCGACCGACCACCATATCCAACGTGCCTTCGCGCAATTGAGACAAAAGCAACCAATTGGGACCAGTGCTGACACGGATCAAACAATCGGGTTGCAGGGGCTGAAACGCTAGTGAGGCGAGGGGCAAAAGCTCAGTCGCGGCGGTGGGCAAGACGCCCACGGCAATTTTTGATTTCTGGCCGGGCATTTCGCGCAACAGGTCTTGCGCGCGGCCCAAATCGATCAGCGCCGCACCGGCGTATTGTTGGTACAGCTTGCCTGCGCGGGTCAAAACCAGCCTGCGACCTGTGCGATCGAACAGGGCAACGTCTAGGATTTCTTCGAGCTCCTTGATGGTCTTGGAAGCCGCGGGCTGCGACACATGCAGGGCTTCGGCCGCATTTGACAGCGATCCAAGGCGCGCCGTTTCAAGAAAGCAGCGCAGGTGGCGAAAGCGAATTTGAGCGTCGATCATATATAACCTGTGGGTTATGTCGTTTGGTCTTTATTATATTTTTATTTAGGTGAAAGCTATGCCAAAAGAGGGAAACGGAGGACTTATGCAGACGATTTCGAACAACGGCGTGATGCTACACGTGCAAGACCAAGGCCCAAAGTCAGGCCGTGTTGTGATGCTCGCCAACTCTTTGGGCACGGATGTGCGGGTCTGGGATGCGATGATTGCGCAGATGCCAGATGATCTGCGCATCGTGCGTTTTGACAAACGCGGGCATGGGCTGTCCGATTGTCCTGATGGGCCTTATGCGATTGAGGATTTGGCGGGGGATGCCTTGGCGGTGATCGACGCGCTGGGTCTTAAAGACATCACCTTTGTCGGCCTGTCTGTGGGCGGCTTGATCGGGCAAGGCGTGTTGCAAGCGCGCCCCGATGTGATCAAAGCGCTGGTGTTGATGGACACTGCCGCCAAGATCGGCACGCCAGAGTTTTGGAACGAGCGCATTGACGCCATGCGCGCCTCTGGCATTCCTGCACTTGCGAACGGTGTGATGGAACGTTGGTTTGCGCACAACTTTCGCGAAGATGACGCGCGTGTGGCGCCATGGCGCAATATGCTCAGCTATACCCCGCTTGAGGGTTATTTGGGTGTGTGCTCTGCCATCGCGAGTGCGGATTTCACCGAGTTTGCCGCAACGACGCAAGTGCCTGTGTTGGCCATGGTCGGTGATGAAGACGGTGCCACGCCGCCAGACTTGGTTGAAAACACAGCCAAACTTTACGGCGCTGCCTTTGAGGTGATCGCACAGGCAGGCCATCTGCCTTGTGTTGAGCACCCCAAACTGACAGCCCAACTGATTTTAGACTTTATGAAAAGGACCGCCTGATGAAGACGCGTTTTGACCAAGGGATGAAAACCCGCCGCGAGGTTTTGGGCGATGCCCATGTGGACCGTGCCGAGGCCAATAAATCCGAGCTGGATTTGGGGTTTCAGACCCTGATCACCGAAAGCGCTTGGGGCAATGTGTGGTCGTCGGATGCGATTTCGCGCCGCGAACGCTCCATGTTGACGCTGGCCTTGCTGGCCGCGACCGGTAATTTCGAAGAAATCCCCATGCATGTGCGTGCCACTGCAAACACTGGGGCAAGCAAAAGTGATGTGATGGAAGCCTTCCAACATGTTGCAATTTACGCAGGGGTTCCAAAAGCGAACCATGCGATCAAATTGGCGAAAGCCACCTACGCTGAAATGGAGGAGACATCCGATGAGTGATTCAGGAGTACTGATCCCGCGCAATCGCAACATTCACCCCGTGCCGTACGATCCGGACTACAAGACATCTGTGCCGCGCTCGCCGAGATGGGCGCTGCTGTCGATGGAAAGTACTGCATCCGAAGAGTTCGGACCGACATTTGGCCACAACAAATTCGGCAAATATGACAACAACTTGATCCTCAACTACACACGTGGCGAAGCGCCCGCCGTAGGTGAGCGCGTCTTGATGCACGGTCGTGTTTTGGACGAAAACAACCGCCCAGTGCGCAACACCTTGGTCGAGATTTGGCAGGCCAATGCAGGCGGTCGCTACCGTCACAAAAAAGACGGCTACCTTGCGCCGCTTGATCCAAACTTTGGTGGCTGTGGCCGCACAATGACGGATGAAAACGGCTATTACGAATTCTTGACCATCCGTCCTGGTGCGTACCCTTGGCCAAACCGTGCCAATGACTGGCGTCCAGTGCACATCCACGTGTCTGTGTTTGGTTCTGGCTTTGGTCAGCGCTTGATCACGCAGATGTATTTCGAAGGCGACCCGTTGATTGATCACTGCCCAATCGCAGCCACAATCAAAGACCGCTCGCAGCTTGATCGCCTTGTGGCGCCGCTTGATTTCTCGAAATCACGCCCGCTCGATTTCTTGGCATACAAGTTCGATATCGTGTTGCGCGGTCGTCGTCAGACCATGTTCGAAAACAAGTTGGAGGGCCTCTAAGATGGTACAATCCCTAGACGTTTTGCAAGAAACCCCGTCCCAAACGGCTGGCCCATACGTGCATATCGGGTTGATCCCGACGCATGCTGGCAACCCGAACTACTATGACGAAGAAATCGGTCTGAGCCCCATCGAAGATGGCGCCGAAGGCGAAGTCATCGAAATCACAGGCGCTGTGATTGACGGCACAGGCTGGGCGTTGCGCGACGCTTTGGTGGAAAGCTGGCAGCCAGACGCAAACGGCAAGTTCGCAGGCCAAGAGGGCGCTGACCCCAAGGTCACGGGTTACTGCCGTTTTGCAGCAGATGCAGAATCCGGCGAGTTCACTTTGCGCACCGTCAAACCGGGTCGTGTTGGGTCACGCTACGGCGTGATGCAAGCGCCGCATATTTCGCTTTGGGTTGTGGCCCGTGGCATCAACATCGGTCTGCAAACGCGGATCTATTTTGAAGATGAGGACAACGAAGGCGATCCTGTGTTGTCGCGCATCGAACAAACTCCACGCGTGCAAACGCTTTTGGCGAAAAAGACCGCTAAGGGTAAATACCGCTTTGATATCGTCTTGCAGGGCGAAAATGAGACAGTGTTTCTCGACATCTAACTGCGGATGCGATGTAATAAAAAGGGGCGGCCGTGGTCGCCCTTTTTTGCACGACTAAGGATATGTCCCATGACTTTGAGCGCTTTTGATCACCCTTGGCTTGGCGGGCTGTTTGCCGATGAGGCGATGGCTGGCATTTGGTCTGCTGACAAACAGCTCGCGCATATGCAGGCGTTCGAAGCAGCATGGAGCAGGGCTTTGGGCGCGCATGTTCTGGGCGATGAAAGCCTAGGAGAGGCGGCGGCAACTGCGATTGAAACCGTGGTGTTTGATGTCAGTGATATCCGTGCAGGGCTGGCCAAAGACGGTGTGCCGATCCCGCGTATGGTGGCGCAGATGAAAGCGGCTGCGGGCGCAACTGCGTCTGACGCAGGGGCTGTGCACAAAGGGGCGACATCGCAAGACGTGGTGGACACGGCGCTTGTGCTGACCCTGCGCGAGACATCGGAAGTTTTGGCGCTGCGTTTGGCAGAATTGAACGCGGCTTTGCAAGGGCTGCAAGACAAGTTTGGCGACCGCCCGATGATGGGGCGCACGCGGATGCAAGCGGCAACCGAAATCACCGTGGGCGATCGCGCCATGGCGTGGCGTTTGCCGATGGTGGCGCATCTGGAACGGTTGGACCAGTTGAGGTCCCGTGTTGAGGTGGTGCAAATCGGTGGCGCTTCTGGTGATCGCAAAGCCTTGGGCGCAAATGCTGATGCTGTGGTCGCCGATGTGGCCAAATCCTTGAGTTTGGCGCCCACCGACAAAGCATGGCACGCCATGCGGGACGGCGTGGTGGAATATGCCTCGTTCTTGTCGCTGGTGTCTGGGTCTTTGGGCAAAATTGGTCAGGACATGTGCCTGATGGCGCAGCAAGGCGTCGATGAATTGCGCATGTCTGGCGGTGGCGCGTCGTCGGCCATGCCACACAAACAAAACCCTGTTTTGGCTGAGCTTTTGGTCACTTTGGCCAAGTTCAATGCCACCCAAGTCAGCGGCATGCATCACGCAATGGTGCATGAACAAGAACGTTCAGGGGCGGCTTGGTCGCTCGAATGGATGATCTTGCCACAAATGGCGCAAAGCACGGCGCGCGGCCTGTCTGCTGCGATTGATTTGTGTGGTCGTATTGAGCGCATTGGCGCAGCAGTTTAAAGCACGCGGCGCAGGCCCGCTTGGACTTTCAGCAAGGCGGGCAGGTAGTCTTCAACCAAGCTTTGCGCTGTGCTTTGAGTGGCTGCCATCCCAGTGTTGAGGGCTGCCACGACCACGCCACGGGCATTGAAAACCGGCACAGCGATAGAGCGCAGCCCCATCTCGATCTCTTGATCAATCACCGCATAGCCATCGCGTTTTGCGTTCTCGACGCGCAGCATAATCTCGGTCGGGTCAGTGAGGCTCATTGCGGTGCGCGGCGAAAGGTCGGCTTTGTCAATCACAGCGCAGGCTTCGCGCAGGGGCAACTCCGCCAGCAACACCCGCCCCATCGAGGTGCAATGCGCAGGCAGGCGCGAACCGGGCATCAGGCCAATCGACATGACGCGCTGCTGGGCCGCGCGGGCCAAATAGACGATCTCACCCTCATCCAAAATCGACACAGAGCAGCTTTGCCAAATCTGTTCGGCCAGTTGATCCAACCACGGTTGCACGATCTGCGGTAAGGGCAGCGAGGCCAGCGCGCCCATGCCCAAACGCAGTGTTTTCGTCGTCAGCGTAAAGAATTTACCGTCATAATCGGCGTAGCCTTCATGGTGCAGCGTCAGCAAACAGCGGCGCGCCGTGGCACGGTCGAGCTGGCTGATCGAGGCCACCTGCGCAATCGAAAGCTTTGGCGTGTCGGCACCAAAACATTCGATAACGCGCAGGCCTTTGGCGAAAGAGGCGATGTGATCTGTGGATTTGTTCAACATGCGCACAACATTTACGGCTATTTGAACAAAGATCAACATATGAACAAAATTTCTGTTCTGCCACAGCGCCAGCCGTTACGGTCGCCGCGACAGTTCAGCCTTGCTGAGCACCCAAATTCAAAGGACATTGGCATGGATAAATCCATTTCCTCTTTGACCGAAGCGGTTGCGGGTATCCCCGACGGCGCGGTTTTGATGATCGGCGGCTTCGGCGGCTCTGGCAGCCCTATCGAGTTGATCCACACATTGATCGACCGCTTTCGCGCAACGGGCAGCCCAAAAGACGTGACCGTGATCAACAACAACGCCGGCAATGGCTATGTTGGCATCGCGGCCATGATCAAAGCGGGCATGGTCAAAAAGATGATTTGCTCCTTCCCACGCTCCTCCAACGCCGAAGCCTTCAACGAGAAATTCCTCGCGGGCGAGATCGAATTGGAACTGGTCCCACAAGGCACACTGGCAGAACGCATTCGTGCAGCTGGCGCGGGCATCCCTGCGTTTTACACGCCGACCTCGTTTGGCACGGAACTGGCCGAGGGCAAGCCGACCGAAGAATTTGACGGGCGTCACTATGTGCAAGAACGTTGGCTCAAAGCAGATTTCGCCATCGTCAAAGGCCAGCTGGGCGATAAGCACGGCAACCTGACCTACCGATTGGCAGGGCGCAATTTCAATCCGCTGATGTGTATGGCCGCAGATGTGACCATCGCGCAGGTCTCTGATCTGGTTGAGGCGGGCGGCATCGATCCTGAACAGGTCATCACCCCCGGCATTTTCGTCGACCACGTGGTCGAAGTGAAAGAGCCGCAACAAGAAGAAGTGCTCGTGCGCACTGAGGAGGTTCACTGATGACCTATACAAAACTCACCAACGCTCAAATCGCATGGCGCGCAGCGCAAGACATCGAAGACGGGGCTTATGTAAACCTTGGAATCGGCTTCCCTGAAATGGTCGCGAAATTCCAACCCGAAGGTCGCGAAGCTGTGTTTCACACAGAAAACGGCGTGCTCGGTTTTGGCCAAGCCCCGAAAGAGGGCGAGGAAGACTGGGACCTAATCAACGCCGGTAAAAAGGCGATCACGCTGAAACCTGGGGCCAGCTTTTTTCACCACGCGGACAGTTTTTCGATGGTGCGTGGCGGCCACTTGGATGTGGCTATCTTGGGCGCCTACCAGATTGCGCAAAATGGCGATTTGGCCAACTGGCGTGTGGGATCCAAAGGCGTGCCAGCTGTCGGCGGGGCGATGGATTTGGTGCATGGTGCCAAACGCGTGGCGGTGATCACCGATCACGTGACCAAAGACGGCAAGCCTAAGCTGGTCGAGGCCTGCACCTTCCCACTCACAGGGGTTGGCTGCGTCACGCGCGTTTACACATCCTTGGCGGTGATCGACATCGAAGAGGGCAAATTCGTGCTGCGTGAAAAGCTGGCAGATATGTCGTTTGACGATCTGCAAGCGCTCACAGGGGCCACGTTGCACCTTGATGGCGATGTCGCTGACCTGAATGTTCCGGAGTTATAATCATGACTGACGTCTTTATTTGCGATTACATCCGCACCCCGATTGGCCGCTATGGCGGGGGCTTGTCCTCTGTGCGCGCCGACGATTTGGGGGCGATCCCGTTGAAGGAATTGGCCAAGCGCAATCCTAATTTGGATCTGTCTGCCGTGGACGAAGTGATCTTTGGCTGCGCCAACCAAGCGGGCGAAGACAACCGCAACGTGGCGCGCATGTCTTTGTTGCTCGCGGGCTATCCTGACACGGTGCCGGGCACGACGATGAACCGTTTGTGTGGCTCTGGCATGGATGCGTTGATCACGGGCGCACGGTCAATCAAATCTGGCGAAATGGATCTGGTCATCGTGGGCGGTGTCGAAAGCATGTCGCGTGCGCCGTTTGTGATGCCTAAGGCGACCTCAGCCTTTTCACGCGCCAATGAGGTGCACGATACGACGATTGGCTGGCGCTTTGTCAACAAGCTGATGAAGGCGCAATACGGTGTGGATTCCATGCCTGAGACAGCGGAAAACGTGGCGGATGATTTCAACATCAGCCGCGAAGACCAAGACGCTATGGCGCTGGCATCACAACAAAAAGCGGCTGTGGCGATGCAAAACGGACGTCTCGCGCAAGAGATCGTGCCCGTGACTATTCCACAGCGCAAAGGCGATCCGATTGTGGTCGACGCCGACGAGCATCCGCGTGCTTCAACAACCGCTGAAGGTCTTGCCAAACTGCGTGGCTTCGTGCGCGAAGGCGGGAC
>NZ_JBDMZG010000027.1:0-8941 GCF_039769035.1 Pacificibacter sp. | reverse complement strand
TGTCTGATGATCTACCCCGTTACAGGTGGTAGAGGCCTTCGTACAAAGGCACCAAGGTTTCGTTCTCAAACAAGGAAGACACGGATGTGCCGTTCCATGTGTTGATGATACCTTGGGCAAACAATGGCGCTGTTGGCACGATGCGAATGTTCGGGCAGTTCTTCACGGCATCCGTCGCTTCGATGGAATCCGTGATCACCAAAGACTTCATCACAGAATTGGTCACGCGCTCAACAGCGGGGCCCGACAGCACACCGTGTGTGATGTAAGCGTGCACCTCAGAGGCGCCGTGGTCCATCAGGTTCTCAGCCGCCTTACAGAGCGTGCCAGCTGTGTCGCAAAGGTCATCTACGATGATACATTTCTTGCCTTTAACGTCACCGATGACTGTCATCTCGGCAATTTCACCCGGCTTTTCACGGCGTTTGTCCACGATGGACAAAGGCGCATCAATGCGCTTGGCAAGTTCGCGTGCGCGTGCCACACCACCTACGTCAGGGGACACCACCATGATGTCTTCCATGTTGCCTTTGAAGTGATGCTTGATGTCCAAAGCAAACACGGGAGAGGCGTAAAGGTTGTCCACCGGAATGTCGAAGAAGCCTTGGATCTGTGTCGCGTGCAGGTCCATGGTCAAAATGCGCTCAATACCAGCTTCAACCATCATATTGGCGACGAGCTTGGCAGAAATAGGCGTGCGCGCTTTGGTGCGACGATCTTGGCGCGCGTATCCAAAGTAAGGGATCACAGCTGTAATCCGGTCTGCTGAGGAGCGGCGCAAAGCATCCGCGATGATCAACAGTTCCATCAAATTGTCGTTCGCAGGGTTTGATGTGGGCTGGATGATAAACATATCCTCACCACGGACGTTTTCATAAACTTCGACGAAGATCTCGCCGTCGTTGAAACGTTCCACACGGGCGTCACACAGTTGGACGTTCATACCGCGATGCATCGACAAACGTCGCGCCACAGCAGAGGCGAGTGGTTTGTTCGCGTTACCAGAGATCAGTTTTGGTTCAGAAGTGTTCGGCATTGCAGCATTCCCGATGAGTTATTTGGCCAAATGTCATGGAATCGTGATCTTGACACCGCTTACCATCCCGCTAGCGTCTTGAAAACAGCGCTCATAAGGAGAGATGCGAAATGGCACAGATTGACTACTATTTTTCACTACTTTCAGGCTTTGCTTACCAAGCTGGGGACCGTCTTGAGAAAATCGCCGCCAAACATGGGGCTGTGATCAACTACAAACCTTACGATATTATCACCCTGTATGACCGCCTTGGCGCGCCGAAGCCCGCAGATCGCCCAGAAGGGCGCAAGATTTACCGCACGCAGGAACTCACGCGATTGCCCAAGAAAACAGGACTGCCACTCAAATTGGATGCAGCGTTTTGGCCGACCAATGCGGCTCCTGCCTCTTATGCTGTGATTGCTGCGGCGAATGCTGGCGGTGGCGACATCGGTGCAATGATCGCATCGCTCAACCGTGCTATGTGGGCCGAAGACAAAGACATCGCAGATGACGCGGTGATCACAGCGGCACTCAAAGAAGGTGGGTTTGATCCGATGCTGTCCATGACCGGCATGCTCGCGGGCGCTGAAACTTATGCGCGCAACTTGGAAGACGCCCATGCCGCGGGCGTGTTTGGATCACCGTTTTACATTGTGACCGAAACAGACGAGCGGTTCTGGGGCCAAGACAGCCTAGAAGACCTTGATCTGCACCTTGCGGGCAAGCTCTAGCTCAATCAATCAGCAAAAGCGGCCAGCACAGCGTCCACATGCGCCTCGCTCGTGGACCAGCTGGCCACAAAGCGCGCCATTTGCGGCGTCTCAGGATCCCCCACAAGCGCGGTGTCTTCGCACCATAGGTGATACGCCGCGCCCTTTGCTTTAGCGCGTGCATGCATCGCACGGGGCAGGGTGGCAAAGATCATATTGCCATCGACGTCATAGTTCAGCACGCCGCCCAATTCGGTCAGCCCAGCAGCCAAACGCGCGGCCATGGCATTGGCGTGCGCCGCCAGTTCCAGCCAAAGATCATCCTCAAGCCATGCCAAAATCTGCGCGGAGACATAGCGCGCTTTCGACAGATTGTGACCGCCACGCATGCGCTGGCTTTCAAAGGCGTCGATCAATTCAGGATCAAACAATACGGCAGCTTCGGCAGCCATCGCGCCGGTCTTGGTGGCGCCTAGTGATAGCGTGCTCAGCTCGCGGGTCATTTCCCAAGGAGACACCTTGCTGGTGGCCATGGCATTGGCAAAACGTGCGCCATCCATATGCATTGGCAAGGCGCTGGATTGCGCGATATCTGCCAATTGCGCGGGGGTGTAAAGCTCCCCAAATTCAGTTAAATTTGCCAAGGACACGGCCGCAGGCGGCATGCCATGAATGTCTGTATTGTTACGGTTTGCTGCAACAATGCTGCGCAGCATTTCAGTGTCCAAACGACTGTCGTCGGACGGCAATGCCTTGAGTTTTGCGCCCCCCGCATAGAAGGTTACGGCACCGCGTTCGTCGACTTCAATATGCGCCGTCTCGTGGCAATAGATCACACCCCAAGGCGGGGTCATAGCCGCCAAAAGTGCTGCATTGGCCCCCGTGCCAGAGGTCATCGGATAGACCCGCGCATCGGGCGCATCGAACATGTCACGCAACCGATCTTGCAAGTCCAACGAGTAGCGATCTGCGCCATATGCAGGCGCAAACCCAGCATTGGCTTTGACCAAAGCCTCTAGAATTTTTGGGTGTACGCCAGAGGTGTTGTCAGAGGCAAAATGCATTAAATCGGTTCCTCGATCAGATGAGATTCCCAGTCGTCGTCATCGACTGTCAGCTCGGATACGGTCATGCCTTGGACAGAAACACCAGCCTTATGAACACTTTGCGGGTCGCCCGTCTTCAGCGGATGCCATTCAGGCAGGGGCAGGTTTTTGTGCAGCAATCTGTAGGCGCAGGTTTGCGGCATCCAATACATATGTTTGTCCAAGGTTGTTGGCGTCAACATAATGCATTCGGGAACGATGCTTTTGCGGGTCTCATATTGGCTGCACTGACAGCTTTGATCGTCGAGCAAACGGCAGGCGACACGCGTCAAATAGACGTCGCCCGAGTCCTCTTCTTCGATCTTGTTGAGACAGCATTTTCCGCAACCATCACACAGGGCTTCCCATTCCTCAGACGTCATTTTCGACATCGGGACGGTTTCCCAAAACCGGTCGCGCAAACTCATTCGAGGGCGCTCAAAATGCGTCGTGCTTTGTCGCAATCTGCGTGCATCTGCGAGATCAAATCATCAAGGTCATTGAACTTTTCTTCGCCGCGTAAAAACTCGACGAAACCGACAGACAGGTGTTCACCGTAAAGGTCACCGTCAAAGTCAAAAATGTAGCTTTCCAAACACGGCACATTCGCACCAAACGTTGGTTTCACCCCAAGGGATGCAGCGCCGCGATAACTGCCTTGGTGCTTGCCGGTCAGCACGTCCACCAACACAGCGTAGACGCCAAATTTCGGCGCATGCAGACCGTCGATCGACATGTTGGCTGTCGGAAAGCCCAGATCGCGGCCACGTTTGTCGCCGTGGTTGACGGCGCCCTCAATGCGGTGCCAGTGGCCGAGCATCTCTTTGGCGTGGCTCATGCGACCGTCCGCCAAAGCTTCGCGAATGGCGGAGGATGATGAGATGCCACTTTCGGTTTTCAAAAGCGGTGCAACTGTAACGCCAAAGCCCATTTCTTCGCCGAACCGCACAAGGTCGTCGGCAGTGCCGCTGCGCCCTTGGCCAAAGCAAAAATCAGCACCGATCACAACATGGCTGAGACCAAGCCCGTCTTTCAACACGATGCGCGCGAAGTCTTCGGGGGGCATCGCGGCCAGCTCTGCGTTGAAGGGCAGTTGGAACAGGTGTTCGACACCGTTCTTTTCCAAACGGTTGTGTTTGGATTCCGCGTTCATCAACCGAAAGGATTTGCCGTGCGGCGCGAAATATTCGCGCGGGTGCGGTTCAAAGGTGAGAATGCCAAGTGGTCCATGTTCGCGCGCCAAGTCGATAACCGCGCAGTGTCCAAGGTGCACGCCGTCGAAATTACCGATTGCGGCACTCGCGCCGCGCGCTGATTCTGGAACAGTTGTCCAATGTGTGTGCGTTTGCATGAGGCTCCTCTGGGGGAAGCCCCCGCGCGTCAGTCAAATTTACGGCTGGGCGCCAATACCATGGCGTCGCCTTTTAAAACAACGGTATCGCCCACAGTGCACTTACATTCAAGGGCGACACGACGTTTTGCATGGATGATATCGCTCACAGTGACCTCGGCCAAAACCATGTCGCCTGGGCGTACAGGGGCGAGGAACTTGAGCGTTTGGCCCATATAGACCGTGCCATGCCCTGGAAGCTGTTCGCCAATGACCGCAGAAATCAACCCCGCAGTGAGCATGCCGTGGGCAATTCTGCCTTCGAAAATAGTCTCTTGGGCGTAGGTTTCATCCAAGTGAACGGGGTTTCGATCTGTCGACACTTCTGCAAACAGTTCGATGTCGCGATCGGTTACGATCTTGCGCAAGGACCGTGTCATACCGATTTCGATATCTTCGATACAGATCGTCCCGCGGGGAAAATTGTCGAGCATATGATGCGATTCCTGTGTCATGTTGCAGTGCAGCATAACGCAGGTGTTTATATAATGCAATCCGTCGCGCAATAATATGTCGCAATTATGCGTCCATTGTTATTTTATGTTTCGCGACGGATTTCCAATTCGCTATCGCAAGAAGGAAATCGCTGCCGTTGGTGCAAGGTTTTGTTCGTTCAGCCAGTCTTGCAAGCGAACGGGGTCTGGGTTGACGGGATCGTCGCCAAACTCAGCCGCAGCCAAGCCGCCGGTGATGAACAACACATCCAAACCTTCGCCGATGCCACCCATAACATCTGTGCCAATGCCATCGCCGATACACATGATTTTGGCGTCATCCACCTGCGCGAGTTTCGACAAACGGCGACGCGCAAGGTCATAAATCGGCGGGTGCGGCTTGCCGAAATACAGGCTTTCACCGCCCATTTCCGTGTAAAGCGCGCCCAAAGCACCCGCACACCATTCGCGGCTTTCGCCACGATCCACAACGATATCGGGGTTTGCGCAGAGCAGTTTCAGCCCCTTTTGCTTGGCGTATAGAAATTCTGGCCGGTTCACATCCAGATCTGCCTTCGCATCGCGCGGGCCGGTGACAACGATGCCCTCTGCCTCTTCCAATGGCACCAGTGAGACCTCCATCGCCTCTTCCAAAATTTCTGGCGCTTCGAAGAACACGGCGACTTCGTCTGGTGTGCCGATGTGGAAGACCTTTTGCCCAACCGCGCCCATATACATCGCTGTGCGCGCGGAATCGCCGGATGTGGCAATGGCGTCATAGGCGTCTTCGGGCACGCCAAAGCCAAGCATTTGTTTGGCCACAGAGCGCCAAGGGCGCGGAGAGTTTGTCACCAAGATCACGATCCCGCCGCCTTTGCGGTAGTCTTGCAAGGCTTTTACAGCGTCTGGAAAGGCTTGGACCCCGTTGTGCACACAGCCCCAAAGATCGACAAAAAGCGCGTCGTAATTGGTGGAAATCTCGGACAGGGATTGGATCAAACGGGTCATATCGGCCTCATAGGGTATAGGTCACAGCACTGGTATAGAACGACCATGTAAAAGGGAAGAGACGTGAGCTAGGGGTGTCGCTTTCAGAAGGTTTTGACGAAGTAAAAGCGATCTTGGCCATAATGCGCGCCTTTGAGGCGCCCAAATTCTATGTAGCCTTCGGCTTTGTAAAAATCAGGCGCTTGGAATGCGAAAGTGTCGAGATAGACGCCCAATTTGCCAGCGTCCTTTGCCCGTTTTTCCACGTCCTGCAACAGTTTCGACCCAAGCCCGCGACCGCGCGCTTCTGGGCTGACCGCAAGATATTGAACAAAGACAAAGTCAGAGCCTGCACGCGCGCACAACCCGCCGAGGAAGGTCTCATCCTCATGGGCTTCGATCAGCCACGTTTCGGGCTTGAACGGCATGCCTTTGTCGTCTGCATGTTGAAACAGTAGGTCCAGAATTCGTGCTTCGCCTTCTGGGCTGGTTTCGACGTGGGACAATTTGAGCATCTTGGCCTCATGGACGTAAAACGAAAAAGGGCGCCCCATGGGACGCCCTAAGACTATATCACAACCGCACTTAGACTTTAAGGTTCGGGATGATTTGTTTTTTGCGAGACATGATGCCTGGCAACACAACCGCATCGCCGTCCACTGTCGCGCCGAATGATTTTTCAGCAACTGTTTTCACTGTGTCGTTTTGCACGAACAAAGTGGCTTCTTCCGCCAAGATGTCGACAACGAACAACAGCACGTGATCCACGCCGTCTTCTTTGGCCACATCAACCATGGAGTTCAAAAGGCTCGCTTTGCGGTCCAGAACGATTTTCGGCGCTGTTGTTTCCAAAACAGAAACGCGGAAAGCTGTGCCGTCGACTGTGAATTCTTTTGAGTCCATGCGGATCAGTTCAGCGTCAGAGAAGGCAGACACATCAGATTTCGCTTCGAACAGCTCAGACGCGTATGCCGCCATGTCGATGTTCAACTCAGCCGCCAGTTTGGTGGCCAAGGCTTTGTCGTGCTCTGTTGTGGTCGGTGAGCGGAATTCCAGCGTGTCGGACAAGATGCATGACAACATAGCGCCTTTGATGTTGTCGGGCATTTTTGCCGCGTCGTCGCCCATCAGGTCGAACATGATTGTCGCGGTACAAGCTAGCGGACGGATTGTGATATCAATCGGGCCTTTTGTTTCCAAGCCGCCAACCAATTTGTGGTGGTCGATGATTGCTGTGATGTTCGCGTCGTTGATCGCGTCTGGCAATTCAGCTGGGTTGTTGGTGTCGACGATGACAACGTCTTGGCCTGCGTCCACAGTTGTGATGATCTCAGGTTTCTCGAAACCCCATTTTTCGATCACGAAAGCTGCTTCTGTGTTTGGCTCGCCGAGCAAAACAGCTTTGGCAGGTGTGCCTTTGATTTCAGACAAGTACCAAGCCCAGATAAGTGGGGAGCCTGTGGAATCGGTGTCAGGGGATTTGTGGCCAAAGACGAGCGTTGTCATATGATATTTCCGTACAAAAGAGTGATTTTGCGCCCTTATAGGCAGTGCGCGAAGGCTTGTCACCTGCTCAGATGCAGGTGCGGCTATGTGCGTGATGCAGGGCTTTCCCATCTGTTTGCACGCCGCTACAAAAGGGTATGAGCAAACTGCGTGAAACCGATCTGTATCTGCCTGTCAAAGTCCATTTCGAAGGGCTTGGCTACGAGGTGAAAGCCGAAGTGAAAGATGCAGATGTAATGGCCGTGCGCCCTGACGCACCAGATGAGCCGCCGGTGATCATCGAGTTAAAAACCGGTTTTTCACTCATCTTGCTGCACCAAGCGATCGCGCGGCAAACGATCACCGATCAAGTCTATGTCGCTGTGCCGCGCTGGAAAGGCCGCGCCGCGTGGAAAACGTTTAAGGGCAATATTTCGATCTGCAAACGCTTAGGGCTTGGCATGTTGTCGGTGAATGTAGCCGAGGGCACAGTGCAAGTGCACAACGACCCCAAGCCCTTCAAGCCGCGCAAAAACCCCAAGCGCAAAGAAAAGCTGCAAAAAGAATTCGATGCGCGGGAAGGCGACCCGAATGTGGGCGGCACCCCAGGCGGTGGGCGCAACACAGCGTATCGCCAAGATGCGGAAAAGTGTCGTGACTATCTTATTGCGAACGGGCCCACAAAGGGTGCCGAGGTTGCGAACGCCACGGGCATCACCCGCGCCACCACCCTGATGCGCAGCAATCACTATGGTTGGTTCGATAAGGTTGGCACGGGCGTGTACGGCATTTCACCGCTCGGTGCTGCTGAGGGCAGCGACTAAACGTTGATGTCTGCAAGCCGCTACAGACGATGTATTCAGGCGCTATATTCATGAGTACGGAAAAATATCGGCCAATTGGTTGACTCACCCCCAAACGCTCCCTAACTATTCATCGTTATCACTCGACACCCTTGAGTGCTAACGATGAATTTACCCCTGTCTCTTATGGCAGGGACCGCAATTGAAACTTTGTGTAAGGAGCCGCGCAAGATGGCCTTTAAACCACTCCACGACCGCGTTGTTGTTCGTCGCGTTGAAAGCGATGAGAAAACTGCTGGCGGACTGATCATTCCTGATTCCGCAAAAGAAAAACCTTCCGAAGCGATCATCGTTTCTGTTGGCGAAGGCGCGCGTAAAGACAGCGGCGAATTGATCGCTATGTCTGTTGCAGCTGGGGACAAAGTTCTGTTCGGCAAATGGTCCGGCACAGAAATCACCGTTGACGGTGAAGACCTGCTCATCATGAAAGAATCTGACATCCTCGGCGTGATTTCCTAAGGGACCGCCAAGCGGCTGCCCCAATCGGGTGCGGCACTCAGATTTTTCACCTATCCTATTAACCTGAATTCAGGAGAGAACTCATGGCTAAAGAAGTCAAGTTCGATACAGACGCCCGCAATGCAATGCTTAAAGGCGTCAACATTCTCGCAGACGCTGTCAAAGTAACACTCGGCCCTAAAGGTCGTAACGTTGTTTTGGACAAATCTTTCGGCGCACCGCGCATCACCAAAGATGGTGTATCTGTAGCCAAAGAAATCGATCTCGAAGACAAGTTCGAGAACATGGGCGCGCAAATGGTCAAAGAAGTGGCCTCACGCACCAATGACGAAGCTGGCGACGGTACAACAACTGCGACAGTTTTGGCGCAAGCGATCATCAAAGAAGGCCTCAAGCAGGTTGCTGCTGGTCTCAACCCAATGGATCTCAAGCGCGGCATCGATCTTGCAACAACAAACGTTGTTGAAGCGATCAAAGCGGCATCACGCGAAGTGAAAGATACAGACGAAG
>NZ_JBDMZG010000169.1:0-2650 GCF_039769035.1 Pacificibacter sp. | reverse complement strand
GCCCTTGAGGCGCTGCGCGTTTGGGCGCGTGGAGCCACGCCAACTGAGGTGGCCGAGCTTGATCCCGCAATTGCGCGGCTTTTGCCGGAGGCGCAGGATTTGGCCAATTACCCCGCGCTGCGGCGGGCGTATCCCGAAGATTTTGCCGTGGATGAAGCTTACCGCGACACGCTGCCAGATTTGCAAAACGGGCCTGAAAGCCTGATCAAAGGCGCGCGTCAGCATATCCAACATGTGGGTATTTCCAACTTTCGCCTGCCGATTCATTTTCATCGTCGCGATACCAGCGATTTGACGCTTGAGACTTCGGTCACGGGCACTGTGTCTTTGGATGCAGAGAAAAAAGGCATCAATATGTCCCGCATCATGCGGTCTTTTTACAAACACGCCGAACGGACATTTTCGTTTGATGTGATTGAAGCGGCTCTTGATGACTACATGTCCGATTTGGACAGTTTCGATGCGCGTATTCAAATGCGGTTCTCGTTTCCTATGAAGGTGCCGTCTTTGCGCTCAGGTCTTGAAGGGTACCAGTATTACGATATCGCGCTTGAACTGGTTGAACGCGCTGGTGTGCGGCGCAAGTTTATGCACTTGGACTATGTTTACAGCTCTACGTGCCCTTGTTCGCTTGAATTGGCTGAACACGCCCGTGCAACGCGCCAGCAATTGGCCACGCCACATTCGCAGCGCTCCGTCGCGCGTATTTCGGTGGAATCCTTGCCGGATCAATCAATTCTTTGGTTCGAAGACCTGATTGACCTGTGTCGCAAGGCCGTCAGCACGGAAACGCAAGTGATGGTCAAACGCGAAGATGAACAAGCCTTTGCAGAGTTGAACGCCGCCAATCCGATTTTCGTCGAAGATGCAGCACGTCTGTTTTGCGAGGTTTTGCAAAGCGATCCGCGCATTGGTGATTTTCGGGTTGTTGCGTCGCATCAAGAAAGCTTGCACTCGCATGATGCCGTCTCTGTCCTGACCGAAGGGCCGACCTTTGCCACAGACAGTCTGGATCCCAAGCTGTTCAGCACGCTTATTCACGTCGGCTGATACACAGCAAGGCGCGTAGATCGGGCGTCCTTTGTTTGAATTTCAGTGTTAAGATGTTGAAAATTGTGATGCCACACTTCACGTCGTGCCTTGACTTGCGCGTGATCCAAAGCCAAGCCTTGCCCAATGAACGATCTTAGACCAGTTGGATATGTAATCGGCTACCTTGTGGCCGCCTTGGGTTTGACCATGACGATCCCCATGGGCGTAGACCTGCTCGCGGGCAATGGGGAATGGCAGGTTTTCTTTGAAGCAGGCCTGATCACCTTTGTCGCTGGTGGATCTATTGCCTTGGCGTGCTCGAACGGATTGTCTGACCGACTTTCTATCCAACAAATCTTCCTTTTGACCACCGTCATTTGGGTTGCGTTGCCCTTGTTCGGCGGTTTGCCTTTCATGTTGGGGGCCACCAATGCGACACTGACTGATGCGTTCTTCGAGGGCATGTCGGGCGTGACCACAACTGGCGCAACCGTGTTTTCTGGTCTTGATGATCTGCCTATGGGGCTTTTGCTCTGGCGGTCGATGCTACAGTGGTTTGGTGGGGTCGGCATCATTGTTGTGGCGATGATCTTTTTACCCGAACTGCGCGTGGGTGGGATGCAGGTGTTTAAATCTGAAGCCTTCGACACGAGCGGCAAGGTTTTGCCACGTGCGGCGCAGATCGCCAACAGCATTTCCAGCATTTATGTTGTGCTCACGCTGCTTTGCTATCTCAGCTACATTCTGGTTGGTTTGAAACCGTTTGATGCGCTCAATCACGCCCTGACGACCTTGTCGACAGGTGGATTTTCGACCCGTGACGCCTCGTTTGGAGCCTTCCAAGGACCAGCAGAATATGTGGCTTCGTTTTATATGATCCTCGCCTCATTGCCGTTTGTGCGCTACGTGCAATTGCTGCAAGGCACGGCCAAGCCGTTGTGGCGTGACACGCAAATTCATGCCTATCTCGGCGTGATCTTTGCTTTTGTTGGCGTGTTTGCGGCCTATCGTTTGATCGTCAATGCCGATCACCTTGAGCACTCTTTGCGCGAAGGGTTGTTTAACGTCACCTCTATTATTTCCGGCACGGGCTATGCGTCGGTGGATTATCAATTGTGGGGCGCGTTCCCAGCGGTGGCGTTCTTTTTCATTGGCTTGATTGGCGGATGTGCGGGATCGACGGCCTGTTCGGTTAAAATTTTCCGCTACCAGCTTTTGATCGCCTCAGTGCGGGCGCAGGTGCGCAAAATTCACGCGCCGCACGGCATTTTCACACCGCGCTTCCAAGGGCAACCTGTGTCCGAGGATGTCCTGTCGTCAGTTATGGCTTTCTTTAGTCTGTTCATCGTCACGCTGGGCGTCACGTCCGTTTTGCTCGCGGCCACAGGGCTTGATTTTGTCACTGCGGTCTCTGGTGCCGCTGCTGCGTTGGCCTGCATCGGCCCTGGGCTTGGGGATATTATCGGTCCGGCCGGAAACTACGCCACGCTCAATGATCCAGCAAAATGGATTTTGGCGACGGCCATGTTGGTCGGGCGTCTGGAAGTGATGTCGGTGTTTGCGCTGTTTACCATTCGCTTTTGGCGTTCATAGAAACCGTTTCATTCTGAGCACTGAT